>JBEKZK010000473.1:0-6097 GCA_049509935.1 Xanthobacteraceae bacterium
CGCCGGCTCTGCAGTGGGCCATGGGTGGAAGAGTGCCGCACGCTCGCTTCGTGCGACGCTGAACGGCGAGGCGAAATTCGTCCTTGAGAATATTCCTCGAATGGAATATATCGACCTTCAATGGCTTGGAACCTCGAGCACACGGACGAATTTGCTCAGTGGTACCTGGGTCTCGGCGAAGGGCAGCAGGACGACATAACGGCAGCCGGATTGCTGCTGATGGAGATGGGGCCCCAACTACCCTATCCCCATTCGTCAGGGATCAACGGATCGAAGCACGCTCACATGCGCGAGCTGCGCGTGCAGAGCGGTGGACATCCGATCCGGATATTCTATGCCTTCGATCCGAGGCGGTCGGCGATCCTGCTCATCGGCGGCGACAAAACGGGCGATGGCCGCTTTTACCAACGCATGGTGCCGATTGCCGATGCGCTCTATGACGTCTATTTGGACGAGATCAGGAAGGAAGGGTTGATCCCATGAGCGGACACAAGCCGTTCAGTGATTTGACGAAGAATTTCACGCCTGCCCGCCGGGCGCACGTGGCCGCGAAGGCTGCCGCGTTGCGCGAGGTGATGACCCTCGAGGAGTTGCGCAAGGCGCGTTCTTTCTCGCAGGAGGAGGTCGGCGAAAGCCTCGATGTGGGCCAGCCTGCCGTTGCCAAGCTCGAAAAGCGCGGGGACATGCATGTCAGCAACCTGCGCCGCTACGTCGAGGCGCTCGGCGGCACGCTCGAAATCACTGCGCGCTTCGATGACACGACCGTGACCATCAGCAATGTCGGCGACACGACGTAGATCGGCAACGCCCGAACGGTCGTCGAGCCTGATTTGACACAGATCGATAGAGGGGACGGACCCGCCGCGTTAGCAAAATATGGAGCTGCATCGTCGAAGAGGGCGGCACCCTCGCGGCGGCATATGGCGTCATCGACGCCATTACCGAGCGCTTCTAACTCCTCAGCCTCAGCCCTCCCAGGCCTGCCCCCAGCGATCCTGGTAGACGATCTCGGAGAGCGGCCCGCGCCGCACCGGCCCGAATTTCCCCTCCGGATAGCCGATCGGAATGATCGCGTAGGAATGAACGCCCGGCGGCAGGCCGAGCGCTGCCTCGGTCTCCGTCTGGTAGAGCAGATGGCGCGTCGTGAGCGTCGCGCCGAGGCCGAGCGCGCGCGCCGCCAGCAGCATGTTCTGCACCGCCGGATAGATGCTCGCGCCGGACCAGCGGTTGGGCGGCTGCGTGCCGTGCGCGAGACAGGCGACGATCCAAACCGGTGCCTCGTGGAAATGCTCGGTCAGGTATTGGGCGGCGGCGGCCTGGCGGCGATAGCGCTCGGGGTCCATCCCGGCCGGCGGCGGGTTCGACCGGTAGCGCGGCCCGACCACCTCGTCGAAGGCGCGCTGGTACCAGATTTGCACCGCTTGCTTGATCGCCCGGTCCTTGACGACGAGGAATCGCCACTGCTGCGTGTTCCCGCCGTTGGCGGCGCATTGCCCCGCCTCGAGAATGCGGCGGATGAGCGCGTCCGCCACCGGGTCCGGCTTGAGCCGCCGCATCGACCGCGTGGTGTGGATGATCTCGAAAAGTCCGGTGCCATCGGTCATGCAACGTCCCCTGCCTCGGGCCACCACTTGTTGCGGCGCCACGACCCGGGAAGCGCTGGAGAGTCCCTTGTTGGCGCATGTCCTCGATCGGCGAACCGGGTCCACCCTCTGGTCGAGCCGGGGTCGAGCCCGAGGACAGGCTTTCGCCGCGACATGCTTAGCACGTTGGCGGCGTTCCCGGCTCGCGCAATCGATCCGCCCATGGTGCGCTTCGCCGGCCGGCGACGTGCCGGGCACCGTGGCAGCATTCTTGCTCTTCGGCAGAGGCCATATGTGCCTCCTGCGAAGGTGTGCCAAATTGACCAGATCGGTGGACAGTCCCTCTGCATCCGGCTCGGGCCGGTGTCCCGCCAGGGCACGGGTGGCGTGATGACGGCGCTGCGCATCCTCGCCCTCATCTACGTCGTCCAGGCCGCCATCGGCATCGTCCTGGGCTTCGCCTACGGGGTGTGGCTGATGTATGCGGGCTAGCTTTGGGCTGGCTTTCATGACCGCAGCTGCTGGCCGGGCTGCTCGACGTGTTCCTTGTCGTATGCGTCTTCCGTCATCGACCTGGTCTGGACGGCCCCCGGCGGGCGAAGCCCGCCGGCGCTCGGGTCGCTCGCCGCGCCGCAATCAGACCACGGCGACGGCCTCCACCTCGATCAGGAATTCGGGCAGCGCCAGCGCCGCCACCGCAATCAGCGTATGCGCCGGCATCTTCTTGCCGAAGAACTCCTCGCGGATCGGGCCGTAGTCCGCCCGAAAGCGCATGTCGGTCAGATATGTGTTGACCTTGACGATGCTCGCCATGGTGCCGCCGCCGGCCTCGACCTGGGCCTTGAGCGCCTGCAGGACCGCGCGCGCCTGCGCCTTGAAGTCGCCGCGGTGGGCCGGGTTGCCGGATTCGTCATAGGCCACCTGTCCGGCAATGTAGAGGATTGTCTGCGCGCCGGTGACCTTGACGGCCTGCGAATAGAACGGCGGATCCCATACGCTCTTGGCCGCATAGGGCTCGATGCTCGCCATCGGTCGCTCCCTTAATCATCCAGACCCTTTCCATCGAGAATTTGCTGCATGCATTTCTCGACCCTCGACTCTCGAGTCTTGGACTGTTTGGGTGAGGAGAAGTGGAGAATGTAGGCCCTCTGCCGTCCCGGCGTCAATCCATCGAAGGCCATTTTCAAGGCGGGGATGTCATCTAATCTGGTCCTGAATTCCTGGGGAATTGCGAATTCCGCAGTCTTCTTGAGCTTCACTTTCGCGCCGGCTTTTTCCACCTCGATGGCCTCGTGGACATAGGCCCTCAGAATGGCCGCCATCGCGGTGATGTCGTGGGAATCGGTGAACCTGACCTGGCGCCCCGCCTGGACATTCTCGGTTTGCCTGACGAGAATGCCATCGGCATCCTTCAACAGGGCGCCTTTGAAAAACAGCAGCGCACAGTAGTCCTTGAATCCATGGATGAGGACGATGTTTCTCTTCTCGAATGTATAGCAAGGGTGACCCCACTTGAATTCTTCGCTCAGCCCGCAGTCGAGAATGATCGTTCGCAACGTCTTGAATTCTTTCCGCCACGTCGTCGATCTGCTCAGATATGCGTCGACCTCGGGAATTCTCCTGCTATTCATCATCGTGCACCTCTCGACCGATTTTGTTGGCCCGTGGCAGCTCGGCTCGACCTCGAGTGATCGGCAATGTGAAATGGAAGACGGCTCCGCGAGGCGTGCTGGCGCTCGCCCAGAGGCGGCCACCGTGCGACTCGATGATCCTGCGGCTCAGCGGGAGACCGATGCCGGTGCCGTCCGGCTTGGTGGTGAAGAACGCCTCGAAAATGCGCTCCTCTCCCTCGACCGGAAGCCCGACGCCCGAGTCACCGACCGAAACCATCAACTGACCGTCTTCGGTGTGCTTCGACGTTATCGTGAGCGCGCCGCTGCCCCCTTTCATGGCCTCGATGCCATTGAGCATGAGGTTCATGAGAACCTGCTGCAATTGAACACGATCCGCGGCCGTCATCGCAGCCTGCGGAGCGAGCTCGGTGCGGATCGCAATGGAGTTACGATCCGCGGCATCGCGCAGAAGTGCGATCATGTGTCGAATGACCTCGTTGGGGTCGATCAGCTCCCGTCGCGAGCTCCCGCGCCGGTAGATCGAGTGGTTTCGATCGATGATGTCGGTCGCGCGTTTCAAGTCGTTGACGATCGCCGACACCCGGCGGCCGGCGTCCTCGATCCTGGGCGGCTCGTCGTGGAGCCATCGCAGGCAGGTTGCGGCGTTCACCGCCGCGCCGGCAATCGGCTGCTTGATCTCGTGGGCCAGCGACGCGGCGAGCTCCGCCATCATGCTGACGCGGTTGATGCGTGTGAGGTCCGCCTCGAGTTGGCGCAGCCGCGCACTCTCCTCCTCGGCGTGCTTGCGCTCGGTGATGTCGGTGACGGCGCCGACGAAGACGACGCTGTCCGCCTCCTCGGCCGGCGTGCGATGGGCCAGCACGCGAACGTGCTTGACCGAGCCGTCCGGCATCATCAGCCGATACTGGTCGGCAAAGTCGCGTTTCTCCGTGGCGGCGCGTTCGATGGTCCGCCGGACGCGCGGCCGGTCCTCCGGATGAGCCCGGTCGAGGATCGTCGCTACCGTCGGAGTCGTCGACGGATCGCATTCGAAAATGCGAAACGTCTCATCGGACCAGTAGATTTGCCCGCTCGTCACGTCCCAGCCGAAGCTGCCGGTTCGGCTCAGACGTTGCGCCTCGGACAGATAGGCCTCGCTGCGCCGCAGCGCCTGTTCCGCCTTCTTGCGTTTGGCCCTTTCCTCGGCTTCGCGCATTGCACGCTGCACCGCCGGGACCAGCCGCGACAGCCTGGTCTTGAGCACATAATCGGTCGCCCCGATCTTGAGGGCGTCGATCGCCACTTCTTCGCCGAGAGTGCCGGACACGAAGATGAAGGGCAGGTCGGGGCGGGCGGCGAGCGCGAGCCGCAATGCGGAAATGCCGTCGAACGACGGAAGACTGTAGTCGGCGAGGATCAGGTCGAATCGACGGTCTTCGAGGGCGCTGACGAACTCGGCGCGGGTCTGAACGCGGACGACGTCGCAGATGAGGCCGTCGGCCTCGAGGAGCTCCCGAACCAGCTCCGCATCCGCGGCGCTGTCCTCGAGCAGCAGGATGCGCAGTGGCGACTCGGAGATCATTTCTTCATGCTGCCGGGCGGCGGCTCGTTGATGAGCGCCCAGAACACGCCGAGCTCCTTCACGGCATTGATGAATTCGTGGAAATCGACGGGCTTGACCACGTACGCGTTCACGCCGAGCGTGTAGCTCCGTATCATGTCCTTTTCTTCCTGGGACGACGTCAGCACCACGACCGGAATGAGCTTGAGCCGCTCGTCCGTCCTGATTTCTCTCAGAACCTCGAGGCCGTCGACCTTCGGCAGCTTCAGGTCGAGGAGGAGGACCGCCGGATTCTCGTTGGCGCGGGTGGCGTACTCGCCCCGGCAGCGCAGATAGTCGAGAGCCTGCTGGCCGTCACGCGCGACCACCACCTCGTTCGCCAGCTTGTAGTCTTCGAGCGCCGTAAGCGTGAGCTCGACGTCTCGCGGATCGTCCTCCACCAGCAGGATGCGTCCCAGCATGGCCATTGCCTATTCGTCCTCTGTTGTCCGCTCGTCAGGCCTTGGGGAGAGAGACATGGAACGTCGCGCCGCGATCGACCGCGCCTTCGGCGCGGACCGTCCCTCCGTGACGGTGAACGACGCGCTGAACCGTCGCGAGGCCGATCCCGGTTCCCTCGAACTCCTCGGTCAGATGCAGCCGCTGAAAAACGCCGAACAGCTTGTTGCGGTACTGCATGTCGAAGCCCGCGCCGTTGTCCTTGACGAATATCTCCACCTCGTTGCGCTCTCCGTCGGCGCAGCCGATCTCGATTTCGGCCGGCCTCCGCATGCGCGTGAACTTGACCGCGTTGGAGATCAAATTGACCAGGGCCACCTTCAGCATCGCGCGGTCGCCACGGCATGCCGGCAACCTGGCGATCTTCCAGGTGATCTCGCGGTCCGACAGGTCCTGCCGGACTTCGGCGACGACCTCGGCGACGAGCTGATCGAGATTCACCACGGTCTTGTTCGCTTCGGCACGCCCGATCCGCGAGAATGCCAGAAGATCGTCGATCAGCACGCCCATTCGCTTGGACGACTCCAGAATCGTGTCGAGGAAATGCTGGCTCTTCTCGTCGAGCGCCGAGGAGGCCCGTCGCCGCAGCAGCTCGGCATAGCCCGCGATGTGGCGCAGCGGCGCGCGCAGATCGTGGGACACCGAATAGGAAAAGGATTCCAGCTCCTTGTTCGCCGCTTGAAGATTGTCGCGCGCCTGCACGAGATCGCGTTCGACGCGCCGCCGGATTGCGGCAAAGACCGCGATCGTCAGAGCCCATGCCACGAAAATGAGAAAATACGGGATATCGCCGACCGCGACGGAGAGGGTGTAGACCGGGTCGACGAAGAAGTAGTTGAAGC
>JBEKZK010000474.1:0-4515 GCA_049509935.1 Xanthobacteraceae bacterium
CGTCGACCGGCCGGTCGTGGGTATCGATCAGCAGCGGCCGCCCCTCGTCGTCGTGCTCGCCGGCGTGGCCGGCGAGATGGATCTCCTGCACCGCGGCGAGCGGGTAGTCGTCGAGGTAACGCACCGGGTCCCACTGCTGGTTGGTCGACGAGACGTGCACGTTGTTGACGTCGAGGAGGAGGCCGCAGCCGGTCCGCCGCACGATCTCGGCGATGAAGTCGATCTCCGAAAAAGTGCTCTCGGCGAAGGCCAGATAGGTGGACGGGTTCTCCAGCAGCATCTGCCGGCCGAGCCTCGCCTGCACCTCGTCGATGTGGTCGGCCACCCGGGCGAGCGTGTGCGCCGTGTAGGGCAGCGGCAGCAGATCGTCGAGGAAAACCCCGTCGTGGGTCGACCAGGCGAGATGCTCGGAGAACAGCCCGGGCTGGTAGCGCTCGACGAGCGCCGCCAGACGCTCGAGGTGATCGCGATCGAGCGGGCCGTCGGCGCCGATCGAGAGGCCGACGCCGTGCAGCGACAGCGGATACCGGCTGCGGATCTCGGTCAGCCATCGGTGCGGCGGGCCGCCCGCTCCCATGTAGTTCTCGGCGTGGACCTCGAAGAACCCGACGTCCGGCTTGGCTTCGAGGATACCGGCCCAGTGCTCGGGCTTGAGCCCGACGCCGGCGCGCGGCGGGATCTGGCGGTCACGAAAGGCCTGGGGGCGAGTGCCGCCTCCGCCGGATCGAAGCGCCGTCGACGCCATGGTGGGTGCTCCTGATCCCAGCCGAGCCGAGCGAAAGGTGCGCAGCGCCCGATGACCGCCCGCGGGCACGGCGCGCGGCATCATCTGCTTTCGCCCGGGCCGGGCAAAGGTCCGGCCGATCGGCGGGCACAAGGGTCGGCGCCCGGGCGCCAGGCACATTACTTTATTCCAGGAGGCGGACGCCAGCGCATGTCCCGGACCCGACTGGCGCGCACTCGCGGCGCTCCGCGAACGGCGCGGATTGCCGCTGACAACGGCGCGCGGGTTGCCGTAAGCTGCGCCTCCAGCGAGGCGGAATGCGCCGCGGCCTCGACCCGAGCGTCGAGGACCAGGCGCCATCGCCCGTTTCCATTGAGGGAGTAGCGCGCCATGCCTGCGGCCAAGCTCACGCGACGGCGTTTTCTCGCCACCACGGCTGCCTCCTCGACGCTGGTCGCCATGCCGCACGTGCGCGGCGCCCACGCGGCGGGCAGGCTTTCGATCGGCTTCTGGGACCACTGGGTGCCCGGCGCCAACGCCACCACCAAGACGCTGGTGGAGGAATGGGCCGCCAAGGAGAAGGTCGACGTCGGGATCGACTACATCACGTCGCAGGGCAACAAGCTGACGCTCACGGTGGCGGCGGAGGCGCAGGCGAGGTCGGGTCACGACATCATGACCTTCACGGCGTGGCTCCCCTCCGATCAGGCGGAGAATCTCGAGCCGGTCGACGACGTGATGGAGCCGCTGATCAAGCGCAACGGCGCCGTCACCCCCACGGTCGAGTACCTGGGCAAGTCCGGCGGCCACTGGATCGCGGTGCCGGCCACCACCGGCAGCCAGATCAAGGGGCCGTGCTCGCGCATCGACCTGATGAAGCAGCACGCCGGCATCGACGTGCAGGCGCTGTATCCGGCCGGCGCCCCGCCGCAGGCCGACGCCTGGAACCTCGACACCTTCCTGAAAGCCGCCGAGGCGTGCCAGAAGGCCGGCTTCCCGTTCGGGATCGGGACCGGCGGCACGGCCGATTCGGTCGATTCCGCCGGCGCCATCTTCCAGGCATTCGGCGCCGTGCTGGTCGACGCCAAGGGCGACATCACGGTGAAATCCGACCCGGTGCGCCAGGCGCTCGACTATTACGCCAGGCTGGCGAAATTCTTCCCGCCCGACGCGCCGGCCTGGGACGACGCCTCCAACAACAAGTGGCTGATCGCCGGCAAGGGCGCGCTGATCCTCAACCCGCCGAGCGCCTGGGCGGTGGCCAAGCGCGACGCGCCGCAGGTCGCCGAGCAGTGCTGGACCCACGGCATGCCGGCGGGGCCCAAGGGCCGCTTCACGCCGTTCCTGCCGTTCTTCTGGGGCATCTGGTCGTTCAGCAAGAACAAGACGGCCGCCAAGAGCCTGATCGGCCACCTGTCGACGCCGGAGGCGATCGAGCGGATGGTGACGGCGAGCGGCGGCTTCGACCTGCCGGCGTTCGCCAACATGACCAAGCTGAAGACCTGGGCCGAGGAAGGGCCGCCCAAGGGGACGCTCTTCCATTACCCCGACCCGTACCACCACCAGATCCTGACGGTCGCCGGCCAGCCGGCGCCGCCGAAGATCGCGGTGCAGATCTACGTCCAGGGGGTGATGACCAAGATGACGGTCCGCCACATGCAGGGCGAGGCGATGGAGAAGACCCTGGCGTGGGCCGAGAGCGAGCTCGAAGGGTTCATGCGGACGTGAGATGATTGATTGAGCACGGCTCAACGGGCACGGCAGAGCTCCCTCTCCCCGACGGGGAGAGGGCGGGGGTGAGGGGGTTACGCCCTATCAATGGCGCCGGAGCCCCCCTCACCCCGACCCTCTCCCCATGCAAAGTCGGATATATCCGACTTTGCGGGGTTTATTGACTGCCCGAACCCGGGAACACCCGGGTTCGGGTGGGGAGAGGGAGGACGCCGCGGTTGTTGCAAGGGTGTCGGCCAAACATACGCGCTGCCAAGACAAGCTGACGAAGCATGATGGCTGGATGGACGAGGATCGAGACGGCGAGGAGAAGGGGCGCAGCACCGCCAATCTGGTGGTCGTCGCCGTCGTGGTCGTGCTCGCGGTGGCCGGGCTGTTCCTGACCCGCAAGCTGATGGAATACAAGAAGCTCGAGGATTGCCTGATGGCCCGGCGGGCCAACTGTGTCCCGGTCGAGGCTCCGCCGTAGGGCCTGGTAGCCCGCATGGAGCCATCATCGCGTTTACGCCCGTCTGCGACGAGCTATGGCGCAATGCGGGGGCGGCGCCGGGGATGCGGCGCGGCCGCTCCCGGATTTCATCCGGGCTACCAGATTCACCCGTGGCGGATCCAGGCCTGGCGCATCGGCTTGAGCAGCGCCAGCGCCATCACGGCCGCCACCGCGTCCATGCTCGCCGCGACCGCGAACACCGCGTGCCAGCTCCCCATCAGGGACTGCAGCTCGTTGGCGAGCGGCACCAGGATCGCGGCGGTGCCCTTGGCGGTGTAGAGAAGGCCCGCATTGGTGGCTGCGTATTTTGTGCCGTAGCAATCGGTGCAGGTCGCCGGGAACAGGCTGTAGATCTCGCCCCAGGTGAAATAGACCGCGCCGCCGAGGACGACGAACGCCCAGGGGCTGCTGCCCAGCCAGCCGAGACCGAGAATGCTCAGCGCGCCGGCGGTGAACACCATGCACATCGTGACCTCGCGTCCGATCCGGTCGGAGACCCAGCCGAAGAACGGACGGGCAAGGCCATTGAGCACGTTGTCCACCGTCAGCGCCACGGTCAGCGTCGTGCCGGTGACGAACAGGAACGAGATCGGCGTATCGGCGACGCCGAAATCGGTGGCGAGTGTGGCGAGCTGCGCGGTCGCCATCAGCCCGCCCGCCGCGACCAGCACGAACATGACGTAGAGCACCCAGAACAGCGGGGTGCGCAGCATCTCGCTCGGGGCGCGGTCGCGCCTCGTCTGGTGCAGCACGTTGCGCGCCGGCACCGCGACCTGGCCCGGCTGCGGCGCCCGCAGGAACTGCGACAGCACCAGAATGACCAGGCCCTGACCGATGCCGAACCACAGGAAGGCCGATTGGTAGCCCCAGCCGAGAATGACCTCGCGGATCGGCACCACCGTGATGGCGGCGCCGGCCCCGAAGCCGGCCGCGGTCAATCCGGCCGCGAGCCCGCGCCGGTCGGCGAACCACTTGAGCGCGTTGCCGACGCAGGTGCCGTACACCGCACCGGCGCCGATGCCGGCAATGACCGCGGCTCCGTAAAGCATGGCCAGCGAGCTTGCCACCGAGTTCAAGGTCCAGGCGATTGCGACGAGGACGCCGCCCGCCGTGACGACGACCCGCGGGCCATACTTGTCGACGAACCAGCCTTCGATCGGGATCAGCCAGGTCTCGGTCAGGACGAACAGCGTGAACGCCACCTGGATGGCGGCACGCCCCCAGTGGTGCTCGGCATCGATCGGCAGGACGAACAGGTTCCAGCCATATTGCAGGTTGGCGATCATGACCATGCAGACGACGCCGCACGCCAGCTGCAACCACCGCGTCGCCGGAGCAACCGTGACGCGGGCCTCCGTGGCTCCGATCGTGGTGACCATGTCCTGCTCCCTCAGAACAGGCCGACGATCCTGCCGTCGGGGCCGACGTCGATGGCGTCGGCGGCGGGCACGCGCGGCAGGCCCGGCATGGTCATGATCTCACCGCAGATCGCCACCACGAACTCGGCGCCGGCGGACAGCCGCACCTCGCGCACCGGGATGATGTGGTCGACGGGGGCGCCCTTGGCATC
>JBEKZK010000475.1:0-4507 GCA_049509935.1 Xanthobacteraceae bacterium
TAGTCGATCGTCACCTTGCGGGTCGACGGGTCGAGCCACGCCAGCGTGTGCTTCATCCAGTTGACGTCGTCGCGTGCGGGAAAATCCTCGCGCGCATGCGCGCCGCGGCTTTCGGTGCGGTTCAGCGCCGAATCCATGGTCACCACGGCCTGCACGATCAGGTTGTCGAGCTCCAGCGTCTCCACGAGGTCGGAATTCCAGATCAGCGAGCGGTCGGTGACGTGAATGTCGTCGACGCCCGAATAGACGTCGTGGATGAGCTTGTGGCCCTCCTCGAGCACCTCGCCGACGCGGAACACCGAACAGTTGCTCTGCATCACCCGCTGCATGCGCAACCGGATCTCCGCGGTCGATGTTCCGCCCGCGGCGTGGCGGAACTTGTCGAGCCGGGCGAGCGAGCGGTCGGCCGATTCCTTGGGCAAGTCGGGATGGCGGTCGCCGCGCACCACCGTCTCGGCGCAGCGCAGCGCCGCCGCGCGGCCGAACACCACGAGGTCGATCAGCGAGTTCGAGCCGAGCCGGTTGGCGCCGTGCACCGATACGCAGGCCGCCTCGCCGAGCGCCATCAGCCCGGGAATGACGGTGTCGGGATTGCCGTTCCTCTTGGTCAGCGCCTCGCCGTGATAGTTGGTGGGAATGCCCCCCATGTTGTAGTGCACGGTCGGCAGCACCGGGATCGGCTCCCTGGAGACGTCGACGCCGGCGAAGATCTTCGCCGATTCCGAGATGCCCGGGAGCCGCTCGTGCAGCACCGCCGGGTCGAGGTGGTCGAGGTGCAGATAGATGTGGTCCTTGAGCTTGCCGACGCCGCGGCCCTCGCGGATCTCGATCGTCATCGCGCGGGACACGACGTCGCGCGAGGCCAGGTCCTTGGCCGAGGGCGCATAGCGCTCCATGAAACGCTCGCCCTCGGAATTGACCAGATAGCCGCCCTCGCCGCGCGAGCCTTCGGTGATCAGGCAGCCGGCGCCGTAGATCCCGGTCGGGTGGAACTGGACGAACTCCATGTCCTGCAGCGGCAGGCCGGCGCGCAGCAGCATGGCGTTGCCGTCGCCGGTGCAGGTATGGGCGCCGGTGCAGGTGAGATAGACGCGGCCGTAGCCGCCGGTCGCCAGGATTGTCTTGTGGGCGCGGAACCGGTGGATCGTGCCGTCGTCGAGCTTGAGCGCGACCACGCCGCGGCACTGGCCCTCGTCGTCGACGATGAGGTCGATGGCGAAATACTCGATGAAGAACTCGGCCGCATGCTTCAGCGCCTGGCCGTACAGCGTGTGCAGGATGGCGTGCCCGGTGCGGTCGGCGGCGGCGGCCGTGCGCTGCGCGGTGCCCTTGCCGTAGTGGGTGGTCATGCCGCCGAACGGGCGCTGGTAGATCTTTCCCTCCTCGGTGCGTGAGAATGGCACGCCCCAGTGCTCGAGCTCGTAGACCGCCTCCGGCGCGTTGCGGCACAGATACTCGATGGCGTCCTGGTCACCCAGCCAGTCGGCGCCCTTGACGGTGTCGTACATGTGCCAGCGCCAGTCGTCCTCGCCCATGTTTCCCAGCGACGCCGAGATGCCGCCCTGCGCCGCCACGGTGTGCGAGCGCGTCGGGAACACCTTGCTGATGCAGGCGGTGCGCAGGCCGGCCTCGCTGCAGCCCACCACGGCGCGCAGGCCGGCGCCGCCGGCGCCCACCACCACCACGTCGTAGGTGTGGTCCTCGATCGGATAGGCGCGGCCGCCGACCGTCGGGGCGCCGCCGCCGTTCACAGAGCCACTCGCCATGGATCACACTCCGAACGGAAGCTTGAGGATCGCGAAGGCCGAGGCGAGCCCGATCGCGATGGTGAAGAACGTGTTGGCGATCAACAGCAGGATCCGCGGCCCTTCCTGGTGCACGTAGTCCTCGATGATCACCTGCATGCCGAGCCGCATGTGCCAGCAGACCGAGAGGATGAACAGCAGCATCACGATGGCGACGAACGGGGAGCCGATGGTCTGCACCACGTAGGCGTGATTGCGGCCCAGCAGCGACGTCACGATCAGGACGAACGCGATGGTGAGCGGCACGTTGGCGAGCGCGGTCAGCCGCTGATGCCAGAAATGGCGGGTGCCCGACCGTGCGGATCCGAGCCCGCGGACCTGTCCGAGCGGCGTGCGCATGGTCATTTGAGTGCGCTCCTGCGTCCTCATCGGGCCCTACTTGGGCCCGCCGATCATCAGATAGCCGACGACCCACAGCACGATGGTGAGCGTGATCGAGCCGAACAAAGTGGCGCGGACCAGCCATTCGCGCTCGCTCGGACCGAAGCCGTGACCGGTGTCCCAGATCAGGTAGCGCACCCCGCCGAGCATGTGATGGATCAGCGCCCAGGTGTACCCGAACAGCACCAGCCGGCCGATGATCGACCCCATGAACGACTGCACCGCCGCGTAGCCGTTCGGCCCGGAGGCGGCCGCGACCAGCCACCACGCCACGATGGCGGTGCCGAAATAGAGCGCCGCCCCGGTGATCCGGTGGACGATCGACATCATCATGGTCAGCGCGGGGTGGTAGATCGACAGATGCGGCGACAGCGGCCGCTGTGCCGGCGCCCGGGTTTCCACCATCATCCGCCTCCGACCTGGCCGCGCTCGAGCCCCATCCGCGCCTGTCCTATCCAAACTCCGCCTGCGCCGCAATGCGCAAAGGCCGCCGGGCCGAAACATCCACCGCCCCGCGGTCCCTCGATTTGACTTCGCTCCAGGCGAAAGTTAATTTGAAATATATCGCTCTTGCAATGAGCATTTCGCGTAGTTTGCCTTCGTGAACCAAGAAGGCTCTGCCATGCACTTCGATCTCGTCGACCTGAGCGTGTTCCGCCACGTCGTGGAGGCCGGCAGCATCACCCACGGCGCCGAGCGCGCGCATCTGGCGCTCGCAGCGGCCAGCACGCGCATCCGCCATATGGAGCTCACGCTGGGCGCGGCCCTCCTGGTGCGCAGCCGCCAGGGCGTGACGCCGACCCAGGCCGGGCGCACCCTGCTCCAGCACGCGCGGCAGATCCTGAGCCAGGCCGATCGCCTGCGCGAGGATCTCGGCGCCTATGCGGGCGGCCTCGCCGGCCAGATCCGCGTGCTGTCGAACACCAATGCGCAGGAGTTCCTGCCCGAGGCGCTGAGCGCGTTCCTGTCCGCCCATCCCCACGTCAGCGTCGATCTCGAGGAACGCCTGAGCGACGAGATCGTCGGGCTCATCGCCGACGGCGTCGGCGATCTCGGCATCGTGGCGGCGACCGTCGACGTCAGTCCGCTGGAAACCTACCCGTTCCGCAAGGACCGCTTCGTGCTGGTGGCGGCGCGCGACGATCCGCTGGCCCGCCGCGCCAAGGTCCCGTTCGCGCAGCTGCTCGACCGCGACTTCGTCGGGCTCGACCGGTCGAGCGCGCTGCAGCGCTTCCTCGCCGACAAGGCGGCGCGCATCGGCCAGCCGCTGCGCCTGCGCGTCCAGTTGCGCAGCTTCGACGGGGTGTGCCGGCTGGTCGAATGCAAGGTCGGCATCGGCATCGTGCCGGAGACCACGGCGCACCGGGTGGCGGGCTCCATGGCGATCGCCGTGGTGGCGCTCTCCGACCCCTGGGCGGAGCGCGACCTCACCATCTGCGTCCGTGATTTTTCCCAGCTGCCCCCCTACGCGCGCCAGCTGGTGCAGCATCTTACCGCGGCATCAGCACCCAGTAGTCGAGATCGAGGATGACCGCCGGATCGTCGGCCTCGCCGGCACGCAGCGGAAAATCCGCGCACGGCCGATCCCTGGTGGCGACGGTGCGCACACGCAGGGCGCCGACGTCGCGCCGTCCCGGCAGCTCGGCCGTGCCGAGGATCTCCGACCAGGCGAACACGGTGAGCCCGGCGAACAGCGGCGCCACGTGGCGTCCGCCGTTGATCCCTGTGACATGAAACGCGTTGGCGAGCCCATTGAAGCTGAGCGCGCGGGCGAGCGAGATCACGTGGCCGCCATAGATCAGCCGGCGGCCGAAGCGGCCCTTGCTCTCGGAGAACTGGTTGAAGTGCACCCGCGCGGTGTTCTGGTAGAGCCGCGTCGCGATCTGATGCTCGGCCTCCTCGACCGTCATGCCGTCGACATGGTCGATCCTCTCGCCGACCGCGTAGTCGCCCCAGCGATGCGGGCTGCCGGCGAGCACGTCGTTGTAGGCCACCGGGTCGATCGGCGGGCAGGCGTGGCCGAGGGCAGCGGGCTCGAGCGCGCCCGGCAGCGCCGGCACGTGCTCGCCGGGGGCGGCCGCCTGCTCGTCGCGTTTGCGCACCATGACCCAGCGCACGTATTCCACAACCGCGGTGCCGTCCTGCTTGTGGCCGGTCGAGCGCACGTAGACGACCCCGGTCTTGCGGTTCGAGTTCTCCCGGAGCCCGATCACCTCGGACGACGCGGTGAGCGTATCGCCCGGATAGACCGGACTCAGGAATCGTCCGGCGGCGTAGCCGAGATTGGCGACCGCATTGAGCGAGATGTCCGGCACCGTCTT
>JBEKZK010000476.1:0-4505 GCA_049509935.1 Xanthobacteraceae bacterium
CAGCGGCGCCTCGCCGGCTGAAAAGAACTCGTCGAGCTGAGGTGGCGCGACCGCCGTTGCCGAGAGCATGGCGTGCGCCTGTCCACGATGATGGATCTGGTGCTGGAACAGATGCATGAGGAGGCGGTCGCGCCGTTCGCTCTGTACCCGCGGATCGCGATTGATCCGCACGGTTCCGCCGAGCAGCTCGGGTGTGAGAATATCGCAGGCCGCGATCAGACGCTTGTCGACAGCCGCTTGAGCACGCTTGAGCTCGGCCGGCGACGGACAAGGAACGGGGTTCTCCCAGGCTGCCGGCCCGAGCCATCCTCCCTCGAGCGCGTCGACGTAGAACAGGTCGACGACGTAAATATGGTTCAAGGTCATCTGCAGGCTCGGGAAGAAGCCGGTCCGCTCGGCTGCGAAATCCGCCTGATCGAGATCTGCGCAGGCCGTGAGCAGTCGTTCGTTCGCCCAGGCGTTGTTGTAGGCGAAGGCACGGTAGGTCTGGACGAAACCCGCAGGCATGTCTGCTCCTTGTTCGAGGTCGCAGCCTGTCGGCCTCCGACCGCGTCTCAGCAAGACCAATATATCGGCTTCCGATTCCCCCTGCACGCGGCCGCGTCAAGCGGACGCGGGGTGGTGCGGGCGGCTCGGGCAGGGGCGCCGGCGGCGGCTTGCCGCCGGCCACAACGGGCGGGTCTCGGCACCTTGCCTCGCGGAGGCCAACGGGCCGGTCCGCGAATCGATCGCCGTCGGCCCGATGTTGCCGTGCCCGCGCCGTGGTATCTTCGGCCGCGTCGGCTAAGGGCATGGCGTGAGCAGGAGCGCGCGATGAAACCGATGGCCAGGGGATTCGTCCGATGACCGGGGTCCGCGTATCGCTCCGCGTCCCGGTCGGCCGGCCGTTGCCGGAGCTCGCGGCGTTCATCGTCCGGTGCGAGGAGGCGGGCTTCGACGGCGTCGGCGTTCACGACCACCCGTCCAGCGGCCGCGACGCCTATCTGGTGCTGGCGCTGGCGGCCGCGGCGACGCGCCGTCTTCGCCTGTTCCCGGCGACCTCGAGCCCCGTCGTTCGCCATCCGCTGGTCCTTGCTTCGCTCGCCCACAGCCTGGAGGAAATCGCGCCGGGGCGCACATGTCTCACCGTGGCGCCCGGTTTCATTTCAACGCGGAGCGTGGGCAGGCCGCGCGCCGGTGTGGCCGTCATGCGTGAGGCAATCCGTGATCTCCGCCGCCTCCTCGGCGGGGAGGAAGCAGATTTCGGCCCGACGTCGATCCGCCTCAGGAACCGCAGCGCGGCGCCGACCCCCGTCTATATGCTGGCGGCCGGACCGCGCATGATCGAAGTCGCCGGCGAGGTGGCCGACGGCGCCTTTCTCATGGTCGGCCTTCATGCGGCGGCGGTCCGCGCCGCGCGTCTTCATCTGGAGACGGGGGCGAGGCGGGCCGGCCGCTCGCTTGCCGGCTTCCCGGTGGTGTTCGTGGTCACCCTCGGCCTTGGACCCGACGTCGATGTGGGAGCGCAATGGGTCCGCAGCT
Organism: Xanthobacteraceae bacterium; assembly: GCA_049509935.1. Taxonomy (GTDB): domain Bacteria; phylum Pseudomonadota; class Alphaproteobacteria; order Rhizobiales; family Xanthobacteraceae; genus AP-16. The sequence continues at coordinate 1,522 of JBEKZK010000476.1, forward strand.
GGTTCGCTCCGGGTCAGCCCTTCCTCGCCTATCCGAGCTCCTCGAACCTTCGGTGGCTGCGGGAGGCCGGCTTCGAGCTCGGGGAGGCACACGATCCCGCGGCCATACCCGCCGACCGGGCGTTCCGGATTGCCGATGCATTCGGACTGTTCGGCCCTCCGGAGCGTTGTGCCGAGCGGCTGTTGCAGGCGCGGGACGAAGCCGGTATCGAGGACGTGTTCCTGTTTCCGGCGCATGACCTCGCGCGGGGCTACGACATGCCGGAGGCGGAGGTCGAGGCCTTCGCCAGGGTGATCAGGCCGCGGCTTGCGGGATGAGACGGCCCATGGTCCTCGCATGAGAACGTCCCCCATGAGAAATTCCCGCATGAGAAAGATGCTGGCCGCCTTCGTGGCGATGTCGATCCTGATGTGTGCGCCCGCCGCCGATTCGGCCGACGGGCCCGCCGCATGGACGATCACGCTGCATCCGACCGACTTCGTCATTGGCGCCGCGCTCGCCCAACTGCACACCCCCCGCACCTGGGCCGCCGACTTCGACGAGCGCTCGGGCGCCTTCGAGATCGCACTGCGCAAGAAGGCTGTCATGATCCCGGCGCCGCGGTGCCGGATGGATTTTCTGATTCTTGCCATTCCCTTCTACTATCCGGAAAATCCCAAACAGGCGTCGGTGAGCGAGCGCCGCGCGATCCATGATGCCTTCGTGGCCTTTCAGGCCGCCGGCAGCGGCAGCTTGACGGCGCGGGTCGAAGCGCCGGCGGGTCTCGCCCGTAAAGGCGCGCACGGCACCGAGCTCGCTGCGTGCAATCTGTACTTCGCGTTTCCGCTCTCGGTGCACTAGCGCATGTCCCGGCGAAGTGGACCCGGTTCGCCGATCAAGGACATGCGCCAACAAGGCAATCTACAGCGCTTCCCGGGTCGAGGCGTCGCAACAAGTGGTTCACTTTGACCGGGAAGTGCTGTAGCCGGCATACGCCTCGTCGAGATCGGCGATGACGATCTTTCGCATCTTCATCATGGCCTGCATGACGCGATCGGCCTTCTTGCGATCGGGATCGCTCAGGTAGCGGCCGAGGACCACGGGCACGACCTGCCAGGACAGGCCGAATTTGTCCTTGAGCCATCCGCATTTCGATTCCTCGCCGCCGTCGGCGATCAGTCTGCTCCAGAAATAGTCCACCTCTTCCTGGGTGCCGACGCTGATGAAGAAGGAGATCGCCTCGTTGAACTTGTGTTTCGGGCCGCCATTGAGGGCATTGAATCTCTGTCCCTCGAGCTCGAAGGTCGCCATGAAGTCATTGACGGTTTCGACCTTGGCATTGGGAAACACCGATGTGTAGAAGTCGACGGCCTCGCGTACGGTGTTATCGAGCCAGAGGAACGGCGTGATGGAAGTCATGACGCATGGTCCTTGTCGGTTGGGTCCAGATGATCCGGTATCCTTTGTATTCCATTGTCGATGTCGTGCCCCGATCCGGCTGCTCCCTCTCGCTTCTCCGCTTGACAACCTCTGCTCGAATGGCTTTACATCGCGGTGTTCCTGCACCTTCGTGATGAGGAGTGCCCGATGGCTCCGAGGAGGGTGGCATGCGTCTGCTGAGCTCCATCATTGCGAGTCTCCTCGCCCTGGTATTCGGTACGACCGCCGCCGGCAGCACCGCCCGCGATGACGACTCGCGGAAGACCAATTTCACCGACTTCCTGTTCAGCCTGATGAACGAGCCGACCAGGCTGGTGGCGTTCAGGGAGAATCCCGACGCGGTGCTCGACGCGGCGGATCTGACGCCGGAGGAAAAGGAGACGCTGAAGAGCGGGGACGCCGGCAGGATTCTGTCCCGGCTCGCGCAAGCCGGCGGCACGCCGGTCGTGCATCCTCCGCTCATCGTCATGCCGACCCACGGGCAGCCGCCGCCCGGGCCGGATCGCCATCCCGGGACGCCGGCGCCGACACGCGCGCCGAACCCGTCGCCGCCGCCGCCGCCGACCCACGGGCCGACCTCGAAACCGTGACGCGACGATTGAGCACGATGGGTCGCGGTTCACTGGTCATCGTCGGCACCGGCATGAGGGCGGGCGTGGACATCACGCCGGAGAGCCAGGCCTATATCCGGCGGGCGGACAAAGTCCTCTATCTGGTGTCCGATGGTCTGTCCGAGATGTGGATCGCGCGCAACAATCCGACCGCGGAATCGCTTGCCGGCATGTACATCCCGGGTGTCCCGCGGCAGGAGATCTACGCCGCGATGGTCGATCGGATCCTGGTCGTGGTCCGCCAGGGATTGCAACTGTGCGTCGCCTTCTACGGCCATCCGGGCGTCTTCGTCTTTCCATCCCATGAAGCCATCAGTCGCGCCCGGGCCGAGGGATTTGCGGCGCGGATGCTGCCCGGCATATCCGCCGAGGATCGGCTCTTTGCCGACCTCGGGTTCGATCCGGCGGCCGCCGGATGTCAGAGCTACGAGGCGACGAGCTTCCTGGTCTGCCGGTACCGGTTCGACCCGCGCGCCGCATTGATTCTCTGGCAGATCGGGGCGCTCGGCGACTGCCAATGGCCTCCGAAGGCGGACCCGCGGAGATTGCGCGTGCTGGCCGATTATCTGGAGCCATTCTATGGTGGTGACCATCAGGTCACGATCTACGAGGCGGCGCGGGATCCGGTCGGCGAGCCGGTCATCGCCCGCCTGCCGCTGGCGGCGCTGCCCGACGCCCCGACGACGACGGGCTCCACCCTCCACGTGCCGCCGAGGGAGCCTGCCCAACCCGACCCGGACATGCTTCGCAGACTGGACATGACATGAGCGGCAGCGGGTCGATCCCGGTCGGGCGGCGGCAATCGCGGCCGGTTGCGGTTCGGGAGTGCGAATGATCGAGCTCACGATCGGCATGGCCACGTACAACGACTACGACGGTCTGTACTTCACGCTGCAGGCATTGCGCCAATATCACGATCTCGACAATTCGGAGCTGATCGTCGTCGACAATTAC
>JBEKZK010000477.1:0-4502 GCA_049509935.1 Xanthobacteraceae bacterium
CGGCTGAGCGCACGCATGCTGCTCGCGCAGGCTCGGCGCGCCGAGGCTGCGCGCCAGCAGCCACATCTTGCGGCCCGGCGGCACCACGGCGCGGCGCGAGACCGAGTCCAGTCCGCGCCGCTCGACCTCGCGGCCGATCTCGGCGTACAGCGTCCGCGCCGCGCGAATGCCCGGCCGGCACGCCCGCGGCAGGCGCGCGATCCCTGCGTCCGAACGCTCGTACAGCGCTTCGGCGGCGCCGAGGAGGCGCTGCACGACGCCGCCGAGCGCCGCGCTGAACCTCGGCTCCGCCATCCAGGCATCCGGATCGATGCCGGCCTCGCGCATCCAGCGCAGCGGCAGATAGAGGCGTCCGGCGCGGGCGTCCTCGCCGACGTCGCGCGCGATGTTGGAAAACTGCATGGCGATGCCGAGCTCGCACGCCCGCGCCACGACGTCGGCCTCGCGCCGCCCCATCAGGATGGCCATCATCGCGCCGACCGTACCGGCAACGCGCGTCGCGTAGGCGGTGAGATCGCACAGCGTCTCGTAGCGGCGACCGGCCGCGTCCCAGGCAAACCCTTCGAGCAGCGCCTCCGGCAGCGCGCGCGGGATGGCGAAGCGGGCAACGACATCGGCGAACGCCCGATCGGCGGCGGCCGGGAACGGCCGCCCGTCGTAGGCGCGGGCGAGACGGTCATGCAGCTGCGCGACCGCATCGACGGCGCCGCCGGCGCGGTCGATCTCATCGTCCGCCATCCGGCAGAAGGCGTAGAGCGCGGTGGCCGGATCGCGCACCCGGCGGGACAGCAGAAGCGATGCGGCGAGGAACGTGCGGGATCCGTCGCGCAGCGCGGCGCGACAGGCTGCGAGCTCCGCTCCTGCGGCGGGCGCACGATCAAGCAAAGACGCATGCATCGGGAACCACCGTGTCGAGAACCCGCGCCGACGAGAGGACTCCCGGCAGCCCCGCCCCGGGATGCGTGCCGGCGCCGACGAGATAGAGCCGATCGATGTCCTCGCTGCGATTATGCGGCCTGAACCACGCGCTTTGCAACAGCACCGGCTCCAGGCCGAACGCGGCGCCGCGCACCGACAGCAGACGGTCGTGAAAATCCTGCGGCGTCATGATGCGCGAGGTCACGATCTGCTGCTCGAGACCGGGAAGCACCGTGTCCTCGAGCGCGCGCGAGATCGCGCGCCGATAGGGCTCCGCCGCCTGTTGCCAATCGGTGCCGCTGTCGAGATGCGGCACCGGCGAGAGCACGTAGAACGCATCGCAACCCTCAGGCGCCAGCGTCGGGTCGGTGGCGGTCGGCCGGTGCAGATAGAGGCTGAAGTCGGATGCCAGCACCTTGCGCCGGAAGATGTCGGCGAGCAGCTCCCGGTAGCGTGGTCCGAGCAGGATGGTGTGATGCGCCACGTCGGGGTAGCGCCTGCGCGTTCCGAAATACCAGACGAACAGGCTCATCGAATAGCGCGCGCGCTCGATCCTGCGGTCGGTCCAGCGGCGGCGCGCTTGCGGCGGCAGCAGATGGCGATAGGTCCAGGCGGAGCAGGCGTTGGACACCACGATATCGGCGGCGATGACCTCGCCCGAGGCGAGCCGGACCCCGGTGGCGGCGCCATCCTGCACCGCGATGGCGGCGACCTCGGCGCCGTAGTGGATCACGCCGCCCTGCCCTTCGATCAGGTCTGCCAGGCCTTGCACCAGCCGTCCGGTTCCGCCCATCGCGAAGTGCACGCCCCAGCGCCGCTCGAGGAACGCGATCAGACAGTAGATCGCGCTCGCCGTGAACGGGTTTCCGCCGATCAGCAACGGATGAAAGCTGAAGACGACGCGCAGTTGCGGATGCTTGATGTATTTGGCGACCAGACCGTAGACCGAGCGGTAGCTCTGCAGGCGGACCATCTCGGGGATGATCCGCGCCATGTCGGTCCACGAGCCGAACGGCACGTGGCCCAGCCGCTCGAAGCCGACCGCACAGATCGCTTCGCTCACCTTCATGTAGCGCTCGAACCCCGCCACGTCGGAGGCGGCGAATTTCGCCACCTCGGCGCGCATCGCCGCGGGGTCCCCGCTGTAGTCGAAGACCCGGCCGTCGTCGAAGCGAATTCGGTAGAACGGCGAGACCGGCCGCAGCTCCACGTCGTCGGACAGCCGGCGCCCGCACAGCTGCCACAGCTCCTCGAGCAGAAACGGCGCCGTGACGATGGTCGGACCGGCATCGAAGGTGAAGCCGTCCTGCCGGTGCACGTAGGCGCGACCGCCCGGTGCATCGAGCTTTTCGAGCACCGTCACCCGATAGCCGCGCGCACCCAGGCGAACCGCCGCCGCCAGCCCGCCGAAGCCGCTGCCGATCACCACGGCATGCGCCGGGCGCTTTGCCGACGTATAGTTCAGCACGGCAATTCTCCCGTGGAGACGGCGAGCCGGTCGAGAATCTCGGCGATCTCTCCTGGCCGCTCCTCGTGGGCGAGGTGGCCGAGGCCGGGCAGCGACATGACGACGGCGGTCGGCACCAGCTCGCGGACGCGGAACGCATCCTCGGGCGGAATCGTCCGGTCCCGGCTGCCGACCACGAGGACCAGCAAGGGCTGCAAATGCGGCAGATCGCGGACCAGCGGCGCGAGATCCCAATTGGCCATCATGCCGAGCGCGGCTGCGACATGCCCCGGGCTCGCGGCGAGCCGCCGGTAGAGCGCGATGCCGACCGGATCGAGCCGCGAGCCGGTGCCCTCGAGCAGCCGCTCGATGACGCCGCGGCCGGCGGCGTGCCAAGCGAAGAGCTCCGGCACCAGCGGGAACAATGCGAGCAGCCTGGCGGCCGGCGCAAAGATCTGGCTCGGCACGCCGCGGAACGGCAGCAGCGCGGCGTTCAGGCCGACCAGCGTGTGCGGAGCAATGTCGCCGTCGAGCGCCATGCGGGCAAGGATCGCGGCACCTGCCGAGTGGCCGACGGCGATCTCCGGCCGCACATCGAGCTCGCGCAGCAGCGCCGTCAGCGCGGTCGCCATCGCGGGGAGCGACAGCCGGTGCGACGGCGGCTGCTCGGTGAAGCCGTGGCCGGGCAGATCCGGCGCCACCACCGTGAAGCGATGCGCCAGCAGCGGGGCGAGGTCGCGCCACGAGTGGGTGGCCGCTCCGGTGCCGTGCACCAGGACGATGACGGGGCCCTGTCCCATCTGCTGCACGTGCCAGCGCAGCCCGCCGGCCTGCACGAAACGGCTGGAATCGCGGTTCGGCCAGTCGCGACCGTCGAGCCCCCAGACCGGTGCGTCGCCCATCAGGTTCTCGATCCCGGCGCATCCGCCGCCGTGCGGATCAGCGCCGACATGGCCGCCGCGTCGGCGTACGGCAGCGGCAGGTAGCGCGCGCCCATCCCGGCGGCGAGGCGCTCGGCGGCCGCTTGCGGGCGCGGCGAGGTGTCGATCAGCAGCGTCGTGATCGCGGCGGCGCGCAGGGTCCGCGTCGCCGCGAGCGCATCCGCCTCCGCGCGCGCCCGTCCCGGCTCGCCGTCGCGGGCGATGTTCGCCCGGCCGTCGGTGAGCAGCACGACGATCGGCGTCTGCCCGGCGCGCAGCAGCGACTGCGCCAGGGTTGCGGCGGCGTCGATGCCGGCGGCGAGCGGCGTGCCGCCGCCGCCGGGAAGGCTCGCCAGGCTGCGCTTGGCGCGGACCAGCGAGCGCGTCGGCGGCAGCAGGATTTCTGCGCCGCGGCCGCGAAACGCGATCAGCGCCACGCGGTCGCGCCGCACGTAGCAGTCGGCGAGCAGCAGCTCCACCGCGCCCTTGGCCTCGGCCAGCCGGTGCAGCGCCGAGGAGCCGGAGGCGTCTACCACGAAAATGGTCGTGGTCTCGGTGCGCTGCTTGAAGCGGGTAATGCGAAAATCGTCGCGCCGGATTTCCACGCGTGGTCGAACCGGATCCGGCGCCAATTCCGCGCCGCCGTCGCGTCGTCGGATGCGCTGCCACGGCGCGGCGGCGCGCAGGGTTTCGATGACGTTGAGCCGGGCGCCGGCCCGCGGATCGCCGCGGCGGGCGCCGATCGGCCGGCCGCGCAGTGCGCACTGGCGGGACACGCCGGCGCCGCCCGCGCGGAGCGAGCGGACGCGACCTCCGTCCGGCAGCCGCAGCTGCGCCAGCAGATCGGGCGGAATCGCCGCCGCAGCCGCCTCCGCCACGACATCGCCGAGCGGCTTGTCCGCGGTATCCTCGCCGGCTTGCTCGTCCGCTCCGTCGGGACGGGCCATCGTGGTGTCCGCCGGCTCCTCGTCCTCTTCACCCGCGCCGTCCGTACTGTCGTCCGCGGCCGGCAGCACCGTTGCGCGCGGCGCCAGCACCAGACGGCCGGCAACCACCGCATCGGCCCGGGAGACCACCGTGCGGCCAGCGAGCGCCGCGTGCGCCCGCGCCACCCGGAGCGCCAGCAGCGGCGCGCGCAGCGATGCGATCCCGAGCGCCACGGTCGCGGCCGACAGCGCCTCGACGATCTCGTCGTCGGCATCGATGCCCGGCAGCCG
>JBEKZK010000478.1:0-4492 GCA_049509935.1 Xanthobacteraceae bacterium
ATCGAGCGGTTCATCACCTACTTCAACACGACGATGGCCAAGCCCTTCCGCTGGACCTACGCTGGAAAACCGCTGGCGGGATGAGCCGAAATGAGTCCGCATATTCCGCTCTCTAGAACTAGGCTCGTGAACGCCGCCACTCTCGAACGCCATTGCCGGTCTAGCCAGGTCTAGCCACGGTCTAGCGTCACCTGCAGATCCACCTGCATTTGCAGGGTGAATACGGGTGGTGACGCCCTTCGGTCCGTGAACTCGGGGCGACTGGGGCAAGGCGGGTGGAATGCGCCTTTCCGGGCCAAGGAAGGTGCACCCGCTCGATCCTGGGAAACAGCGGGTCATTGCGAAACGTCGCGACGGTCACGGCCCGCATCCCGGTCGGCTCCGCTTCATATCACCCTGTCTGCTTCCGTGAAGAACCCGCGCCTTCCGCTTCACCGGTCCCGGCCGGCTGCCCGACGTTTCGTCCGCCCCCTCGCGGGCGCCGTCACCCGCAGAATCACCTGCTTCAGCAGGCGCTCCCCGTGCCGGCCCTGAGCGTCGCCGACCGGCTGCCGAGCGCCGTTCGCATCCTCGCCGGCGGCGTCACCTGCCGATCATCTGCTCCACAGGTGCCCATGGCGCCCGCGGTCGAACTCTGCAACGCGCCGCGCGAGGCCCGTGGTCACGCGACGCAGGCGTCCAGGACGCAACACCGAAAGTATATTTTCCTGCGTTGTTGTCAACCCGGTCAGGGTTAAAATGTTTGTGAAAATGCGGCCGCTTCCCGTTCCGCGCCACCCAGCCGCGAGCATAGCGGACCGACCCGATTCCCGGGTGCTTTGTTGACTCCATGGGGGTGGTGGGGCTTGAAGGTCGGCAACCCCCACACACCAACCCTAACCCTACCCTAACCCCGACCTTCTCCCGAATGGGGAGAGGGAGCCCGGCCGAGTCGGTACGATCGCCTCAAGCAAACAAGATGTTCAGAAAACGCGACGAGCCACCGCTTCGTGGGACGCCAAACCTACACGTCGCTGTCGACCGTGACCCTTGCCATCGTGTGCCGCGTGCGCCGGGCGTCGCCTTCCGAGGGAGCTTCCAGGATGTTCTGCAGGACCGCCACGCGATGCCGGATGTAGCGGCGCGTGACCACGGAGCACATTTCCGGATCCTTGATCTCGAGCGCTTGCAGAATCTGTCCCTGCTCCTCGACCGCCCGGGCCCACTCGGGCGGCGCCATGCCGAGAACGGCCGACAGCCGCAACTGCGCATAGAGGACACGGTAGAGCTCGATCAGCTTGCGGTTGCCGGCCGCCTCGAAGATGGTTTCGCGGATGGCGACGTCGACCTCCATATAGGAGGCCACGTCACCTTCGTGGAAGTGCTCGACGCACCGCTGGTGCAGCAGGCGGAGGTGCCGCAATCCTTCGGCATCGATCCGCGTACAGGCCATTTCCCCGGCCAACACCTCCAGCGCGCTGAGAATCGGGATCAACTCGTCGACCCTTTCGCGGCTGGCCCGCGCCACCGTCGCGCTCTTGTTCGGCGACAGGTGCACCAGGCCTTCCACCGCCAGCACCTTGAGCGCCTCGCGCAGCGGCGTGCGCGACACGCCAAAGCGGCGGCACAGTCGCGCGACCGAGATGCGGCCCCCGGCGCGCAGCTGGCCGCTGGAAATCATCTCGCGCAGATGCCCGACGAGCTCGTCGGGCAGGGTCCTGCGGACGAGTGCCCTCGGCCTGATGATCATCGGCAGCGCAATGGAAGTGTCTTGAGACGTCATGCGGGTCCCCTGTTGCAATACCGCCAAGGCCCGACGGCGCCACGACCTGGTGCCTGCGATCCAGCACCGCCCCGCCGCGGCTCTTCGGTCCGGTCGAACGTGGGCAATCATATTCGCATCACGGTCCCGTGCGCCTGTGACTGCGGTCACACCTCCCAGGCGAAAATTCTGGCTTCAGATGATGCTGCGAGCACGGGCAGTTCGCCACGAGCCGCGGCGACTCCGCCACTTTTGTGTGCCGCGAGGCACCCTCGCCTTGCCGCCGCCACCTCAATGGCGCGGATGTGTCCTGCGAGTGCACATTCCGTGCGCATCGATGTCAGGTTCGGTCTTTTTGAGACAGGCCTGCGGCGGCGGCGAGATGACGGCTCATGCCGTGCGCAGCGGGGATATGTCGCCGGAGTCGACAACCGGCAGGTCCGAGCTCTCATCGGCCATCGGCGGGTCACGGAAGCACACGACCTGATTGCGCCCCCCGCGCTTGGCTTCGTACAACGCGGCGTCCGCCGCCTTCATCAGATCCACGATGCCGGCATAGTCCCAGTGGGCGGATGCCACTCCGATGCTGACCGTCGCGGAAAACGGATCGCGGCCGGCCATCAGGTGCGCCGACGCCATGTCCAGGCGCAAGCGCTCGGCGACGACCCGAGCCCCCTCGATGTCGGTTTCCGGCAGCAGCAGCGCGAACTCCTCGCCGCCGATGCGGGAGAGCACGTCGGAGTCGCGTTTGCATTCCCGCGCCAGAGTGGCGAGGTGCACGATGACCTGATCACCGACGTGGTGTCCGAAGCGGTCGTTGATCGATTTGAAAAAATCAATGTCCATCATGAGCAGTGACAGCGGACGCCGGTGGCGCAGGAACCGGGTCCATTCGCGGTCGGCGAGCGCCAGGAAATGACGCCGGTTGTAAATCCCGGTCATGCCATCGATGGTCGCCAGGCGTTCGAGCTCCTCGGTAAGGACCCGGTTGCGGCGCATGCCGTCCTTGAACACCTCGACGGCGGCGGCCATGCCGCCGACCTCGTCGCCGCGCCCGAGGCAGGGGACCACGGTGTCGAGGTCACCGGCGGCGAGCTGCCGCATGCTGTGGGTCATCGCGGTGATCGGCCGCGCGACCCGGAACAACACCACCAGAGGACCGCTGACCACCACCACCACGGCGGCGATCAGCGCCACCGCAAATCCCATGGCCTCGGTCCGCGCCGCGGAGGCGACCTCCTCGGCATATGTCGTCATGAGGTTGACGGCGGTGACCGCCACGTTGGCGAGTGCGAGCGCGGCTGGCGTGATGTGGCCCTGCCAGGCATTGACCTCGATCTGCGGATCCCGGCCGGCCGACAGCGCGTCCAGCACCTCGCCGTGGAGATCCGCGAACGCGCCGGTGAAGAACGCCGCGTCGGCTGCCGCGACCGCACGCTTGAGGTCGGCGGGCGCCTTGGCGCGCGAGGCGACGCCCTGAACGAGGCTCCATGCGGTGGCGATGCGTCCCTCGTTGACGTGCGTCGAGGCGACGTCGGCCGACGACACGCTGCGATGCGCCATCATGGCGCGGGTGAGGATCAGCATGTTCTCGCCCGTGATGCTGCGCGCGACCCATGCCATGTTCTTGGCCAGCAGCAGGTTCGCTATGGCCGGATCGAGCCCGCGCATCTCCGTCTCGATCAGCGCCGAGGCGGCATCGAGACTCGGTGCCAACCGGCTGGAGATCGGCATGAAGCTGTCCCTGAACGCGCGGTCACGCGCCTCGAGCGGCTGCCCGGCCATCCGGTCGGCCTGCGCGCGCAGCATTCGCACGGTATCGTAGTCCGCCACGATCCGGTCGGCCGCGGAGGCAAGTCCCTCGATGCCGAGCCCGCCCAGCTCACCGAGCGCGACGGCGAGGGCGGCATCGACCAGGACGCGGTGCGAGAGCGCGGCCCGCAAGGCCTCGGCACTCTCTTCCGGCGGAATGCTGATCGCCTGCTCCATGATGCCGCGCTCGAAGCGAAACTCCTGCACCGCATCGAACAGTGCCTTGTCGAGGCGCGATAGGGTCGCGACCCGACCGGAGGAATCGTATCGATGGTATGCTTGGAGCGCGATCTTTCCGATCAGCCCGGTCATCACCAGCCCCATCAGGCCGATCATGCCGCCGAGCAGCGCACGGATGGAAAGGGTGCGGAGCTTCATCGATCGGTTCCGCCAAATGGCGCCGGACGTGCGGTCATCCAACTTTGCCTTCCGCAACGTCAAATTTCCGCGAGATCTCGGCGCCGACGCCGATCCGTTGTTCGACCACAGACGGCTGACCCAACGGAATGTCTGGTGCCGTGCATGCGGAAAACATACGGAGGATCTATTGGTGAACAATTAAGTCCGGTAAACCGCGTGTGCCCGAGCGATCCCAGGGTCACCAACCAGATCATCGGCAGCGCGAATGAACCGATCGCCCCCGTGGACCTTGCCGGTCCGCCCGCGCCCGCCGCGACGCCTCGGCCACCCGCGACGGCGGTCGCGCCGCCCCCCCGGGAATCGAGCGCGGGCGCAGATGACGGCGAGTGCGCGGCGATATCCGACGCGCCTGCGCGGTCGGGCGCGGTGCGCTCGGCAGGCCTTCACATCACCGATCGAGCATGGCTCGCAAGCATAGCTAAGGCATGCCGTTCTGCGCCAGCAAACCGCTCTGCAGGATGAGGAGTTGCGTATTGATCGAGCTGGTCAGGATCTGCTCGTATAAATTGCAATGCTTCA
>JBEKZK010000479.1:0-4492 GCA_049509935.1 Xanthobacteraceae bacterium
ATGCGGCGACGACCCATCACTACGTGTTCGACTATCACGACGGCGACATCTACTGGTGCACCGCCGATGTCGGCTGGGTCACCGGCCACAGCTACATCCTGTATGGGCCGCTCGCCAACGGCGCCACCACGCTGATGTTCGAGGGCGTGCCCAACTATCCGACGAACTCGCGGTTCTGGGACGTGGTCGACAAGCACCAGGTCAACATCTTCTATACGGCGCCGACCGCGATCCGTGCGCTGATGCAGGGCGGCGAGGCGCCGGTGCAGAAGTCGTCGCGGCGCAGCCTGCGGCTGCTCGGCTCGGTCGGCGAGCCGATCAATCCGGAGGCCTGGGAGTGGTACCACCGGGTCGTCGGCGACGGCCGCTGCCCGATCGTCGATACCTGGTGGCAGACCGAGACCGGTGGCATCCTGATTACACCGCTGCCGGGCGCCACGCGCCTGAAGCCGGGCTCGGCGACGAAACCGTTCTTCGGCATCGTCCCGCAACTCGTCGATTCCGCCGGCAACGTCATCGAGGGTGCCGGAGAGGGCAACCTGGTGATCGCGGACTCGTGGCCGGGCCAGATGCGCACCGTGTACGGCGATCACGAGCGCTTCGTGCAGACCTATTTCTCGACCTATCCGGGAAAGTATTTCACCGGCGACGGCTGCCGCCGGGATGCCGATGGCTACTACTGGATCACCGGTCGGGTCGACGACGTCATCAACGTGTCCGGCCACCGGCTGGGCACCGCGGAGGTCGAAAGCGCGCTGGTCGCGCATCCAAAAGTGTCGGAGGCCGCCGTGGTCGGCTACCCGCACGACATCAAGGGCCAGGGCATCTATGCCTATGTGACGCTGATGGACGGCGAGGAGCCGACCGAGGCCTTGCGCAAGGAGCTCGTCGGCTGGGTGCGCAAGGAGATCGGCGCGATCGCGTCGCCGGATCTGATCCAGTTCGCCCCGAGCCTGCCGAAGACCCGGTCGGGCAAGATCATGCGGCGCATCCTGCGCAAGATCGCCGAGGATTCGTTCGAAAGCCTGGGCGACACCTCGACCCTGGCCGATCCGGCCGTGGTCGACGATCTCGTCCACAACCGGCAGAACCGCAAGGTGGGCGCGGGCTGAGCGACCGCATCCCTTGCAGCTGATCGTGTACGACGGCGTGTGCGTGCTGTGCTCGCGCTCGATCAGATTCATCGCCCGCCACGACGCGGCGGAGAGCTTCCGCTTCGTGCCGCTGCAGTCGCCGTACGGGCGGCAGCTGGCGGAACGCGTCGGCATCTCGATCAGCAACCCGGAGACTTTCGTCGCCATCCTCGACGGGGTGGCGGCGTTCCGCTCCGACGCGGCGCTGGGCATCCTGGCGCGGCTCCCCGGCTTTGCCTGGACCTCGGTGCTGCGCGCCGTTCCGCGGCCGCTGCGCGACGGGATCTACGATCTGATCGCGCGCAACCGCTACCGCCTGTTCGGACGCTACGATCAGTGCCGGCTGCCCGCGCCCGGGCTCGCCGCACGGGTCATCGAGGACATTCCGCACGACGAGGTGGCGTAGTTGGCGTAGCCCGGATGGAGCGACAATCAGCCACTAAAACTCCAAAGAATTCAGTTGGGCTGGCCGGAAAGCGCAGACAGGACGTTTATCGCTGCTTGAAAGTCCTGCGTATCATGCCCCTGCTTGAACTGCTTTAGCGTGGGGTCCAGCACAGCGCGGGCCTCGCGAATCCGGCCCGATCGGAGATAAAATAAGGCGAGGGTTGTAGCGGTGCGAAGCTCCCAGGCCTTGGCGTCCTGCCGCTGCGCAAGCTTGAACGACTGCAGCAACATTGCTTCCGCCGCGCCGTGGGCGGTCTTGTCACCGGACAGGACAAGACGATACGCCCACGCCCTTAATAGTTCGGGAGCACACCAGATGTCCTCGTCCGCCTGCGCGCGCGCCAAAGAATCGGGTCCCGCAAATCCGCCATCGAAGGTAGCGAAGAGGTCGGCCTGTGCTGGGATTTCGGGTTTGACATCGGAAAGCCAAACGGCGTCCACCTGACCCAATGAAGATATCGCTTGGCCAAGAAAACGTCGATATAGCAAGCCCCATTCATGATAATGTTGAAATACTTGTTGCGAGCGTTCCAGAAGAATACTGACAAGTCTCTCTGCCTGGCCAAAGTCGCCGCGCCAAATGGCGACCGGACAGAGATTGAAAGCAATCGCCCAGCAAGTTGATTGCTCATGTCCGACTTGCAACGCTTCCGCGATGCATTGCTCGGCTACCATTTTGGCATCGTCTGGATAACCTCGCAACCACAGTGTCCTCGCGAGGATGGCTCTTGCCGCTATCCAGTCGTCGATCTCGTACGCATGCAAAGCAACCCTCGGCATTGCTGTCCGATTGGACTGCAACGCCTGTTCGACGTGTTGCTGTGCAAGAGCGTGCTGCCCAAGGTCACCAAGTGCGCGAGCTAGCATGCGGTTACAGCGAAATTGCGTTAGCGAATCCGCCGTCTCACGAGCAGTCGCCTCGAACAATTGAGCATACACTAATGCCTGATGATAACTTCCGACATTGCCAGCCTGCCCGTATAGCATCCAAAGTACTTTGAACTCATAAGCTCTATCGCCGATATTTCGAGCAATTTCCCTCGCTCTGAGAAGCTGCTTCTCCGGGGCCAGTTCTCGCCCTTCCGTATAATAATCGGCTTGCGCCACAGCCGCGCGAAGAGCCAATTCAGATCGGAGCGCCGCTTCAGTCATGGGCACAGTATCGGCGCCTGCCGAAATGTGAGCTAATGCAAGGTCGAGATGTTTTCTATGTTCTCTGAGGACAGAGAGTCTGAGAAAGACCGGCGTAGCGGCCGAGGCCAGATCGACACCAAGAGATAGATCGCCGCCGCGCACGAGAGACCAGTCTAGGGCCGCGCGAATATCGGCCGTAGCTTGGCGTAACGATGATTGGCTTTGGTCATCGGGGGTGGAGGCAAGGCATACTTGAAGGAATCTTTGCGCATGACGCCGTCGCCGAGGATTTGCATCGCCGCTTTCCTCCAGCTTGTCTTGGCCATACGCCCGAGTGGTGTCGAGCAGGCGGTAGCGGAACGTTCGCTCCTCGGGTCTTGCGACCACCAATGACTTGTCAAGAAGACTTGTCAACCGGTCGTTAGCCTCGCCGAAGCGGATTAAGGGGCCCATCACAAAGACGGCATCCTCCAAAGTGAAGCTGCCGCTAAATACCGACAGGCACCTCAGCGCGGCTTGATCTTCGGGCGACAGGAGCCGGTAGCTCCAGTCGAGCGTGGCCCGCAGTGTTTGGTGGCGCGGGAGAGCCGTGCGTCGCCCATGCGTGAGGATCGAGAAACAATCTTCAAGTGAGCTGGCGAGCCCTCGCACACCCAGCCCTGCGAGCCGCCCGGCGGCCAGCTCGAGTGCCAGGGCAATACCGTCCAGCCGCCGGCAGATCTCGGCGACATGCGGCGCATCTGGGTCGTTGATTTGGTAGCCGCCAAGGGCGAAGGCGGCCCGTTCCTCGAACAATTCCACCGCCGGATAGCCCCGCGCCTCTTCCGCCGACAGTGTGGAAGACTCCGGTGGCGAGTCCAGGGGAGAAAGTCGATGGACCCATTCACCCGCAGCGCGGAGCCGCTCGCGAGAAGTGGCGAGAAACGTTACGCCTGATGCTCTGCCGAGCAGGGCTTCGACGAAAGTTGCCGCAGGATCCACCAGATGCTCGCAATTGTCGAGTACGATGAGAACGCGATGATCCTCGACAGCCCCGGCGATCTCGTCGACCGAATTCTCCCGCAGACGGAGATTGAGGCCGAGAGCGGCGGCAGCAGCCGCCGGCATCTGTGTCCCGTCCTCAATCGGAGCAAGGTCCACAAACGCAACCGCGTCGAAGGCCGTGCGCAGGCGATCCGCCACAGCAACGGCCACGGTTGTCTTGCCGATGCCGCCTGGGCCGACCAACGACAGCAGGCGGCGCCGGGTTCCTTCCGCTGCGAGGGTGGCGATGACTTCGTCGCGGCCAACAACCCGGGCGATCTGAGCGGGGAGACGGTGCGGCTTCAACCGCTCGAAGTGAGGGGCTTCAGGCGTAGGCTTCGCTGCCGTGGTCTCAACGTCGAGGACAAAGCAATAGCCGCGGCCGGGGACGGTAGCGATGTAGCGGTCCCCGCCAGGACCCAAAGCCTTGCGAACCGCCGAAATCCCCACCCGCAGAGCGGTCTCATCGACGATGGCCCCGCGCCAAACTGACTTTGTTAGATCGTCCTTTGACAGGATCTGGCCCGGCCTTGAAGCGAGCGCGATCAGGATGTCGAGCGCGCGACTGCCCAGTCTTACCTGTTCACCGCGCCGCCAAAGGGTTCGGGCGACGGGAGCAAGCTCGAACTCGCCAAACTTAAGTCGCTCTCCGACCGCACTATCGAGCCTGAGTGACATCTCCGCCTCAACCATGACGTGATCCCGCACTTTGCTCTCCTCAAACGGTACCATAATCCGGGCCGATGTGGTCATCC
>JBEKZK010000048.1:0-13434 GCA_049509935.1 Xanthobacteraceae bacterium
TTGCGCATGTCCTCGATCGGCGAACCGGGTCCACTTCGCCGGGACATGCGCTACCCGATCCGCTTCGAGCCCTCGGCGTGGCGCTTCCAGTTCTTCACGTACCAGTCGGCCGACCAGGTGATCAGGTCGAGCGCCTTCTGGTCGACGGTGCGCATGGCGCGTGCGGGCGCGCCGACGATCAGCGAATTGTCGGGAAACACCTTGCCCTCGGTGCACAGCGCGCCGGCGCCGACGATGCTGTTGCGCCCGATCCTCACCCCGTTGAGCAGGATCGCGCCCATGCCGATCAGGCTGTTGTCGGCCACCGTGCAACCGTGCAGCACCACGTTGTGGCCGATGGTGCAGCCGGCGCCGACGGTGAGCGGAAACCCCTCGTCGGTATGCATCGTGCAGTTCTCCTGCACGTTGGAGCGCTCGCCGATCTCGACCCACTCATTGTCGCCGCGCAGCACCGACCCGTACCAGATGCTGGCCTCGGCGCCGAGCCGCACCCGCCCGATGATGATCGCGTTGTCGGCAATCCAATAGCGCCCGTCGCCCGGCAGATCGGGCCGCTGGCCGTCGATATCGTAGATCGGCATTCCCGCCCTCCTCGGTGCATCCGGGAGCGACCATGCCATGTTCGCAAAGTCGAGGCGAGGCTGGAGCAGCCGACGCCTCAGGCCAACAGGCCTTCGATCGCGGCGATCAGCGAGACTACGACAGTGCCGGACATCAGGCTCCAGAATCCCGCCAGGATGGTCGCCAGCATGACGAACTCGATCCGCCGATGCTGGATCAGACGCCCGCGGACCGTGTTGCGCATGATGATGAAGGGCGCCGCGAAGACGAGGAACGGCACCGCCGCAAACGTCGAGGGTTTCGCGCCGCGCACGAGCAGCGCAAAGCTCGCCGGCCGTTCGGTCATCAACTGATAGCCGCTCGACAGCATCCCGGCGACCGCAAAGCCGATGGCGAGCGCAACACAGGACTGCAGGGTTTCCGGCGACATCGGGTCCTCGACGGTGACCGCCGAGACTTCGCAGATCGCGAGGCGGGCCGCCAGGACATCCTTAAGAAAGGGTAAACGAGTCCCGAGCCAATATCGGCGAGATGGACGGCGGCCGGTCGGCGGCCCGTGGCATACTGGCGGCCACGAATCAGCCGCGATGGAGACCCGGGCGTTGCCGAGCGGGATGGCGGACAAGGCGGCCGCGCCGGTCGCCCGGCGCCGGATCAGCGGCGGTCCGCTGGTCGGCCTCCTGCTGTCGGCAGCTCTGATCGCGGCGGCCGCCACCTATGTGGTCTCGGTCATGTGGCCGCGCTGGCCGGTCGCGACCGCCTCCGATGCGCCGTCGCTGCCGATCACCATCGGCGGAGTGCTGTTCAATGTGCCGCCGGCGGCGCTCCGCGTTGCGGTGCAGCGCCACGCCGGCGCCCAGGAGCGCATCGACCTGGCGTTTCTCTGGCCCTCGCTCGATCCACCGGATCCGGCGGCCAGACCAAGCCCGAGCGATGAGCCGCAGCCGTTCGATCGCCTGTTCGTGACGATCGCCGTCTCAGAGGGCACACTGGCGCCGGTCGTCCGCTTCCGGGAGATCTATCCGCGCTATCTCGGCGACGGGCCCTACAAGGGGCCGGACGGGCTGGCGGTCTCGCTGTTCCGCGACGGCACTCCTTATCAGAACGAGGACCTGTTCTTCGACACGGCCGGTCCGGAGGGCTTCATCGCACGCTGCACCAGGCCCAGCAGCCCGACCCCCGGCACTTGCCTGCTGGAGCGGCGGGCCGGCGCAGCCGACGTCACCGTGCGCTTTCCCCGCGACTGGCTGGCCGACTGGCGCGGGCTGGCCGCCGGCGTCGACCGCCTGATCGGAAAATTGCACCCGATCTAGAGCTGATGCGGATCACTCGAGATCGGTCCCGAGGATCGCCATCTGGAAGTTGTAGGAACGCTCCGCGTCCTCGTCGTCGACGAAGAGCACGCCGATGAACTCGTCGCCGATATAGATCTCGGCGGAATCATCCTTCTTCGGCCGAGCCACCACGCGAATGCGCGCATTGCCGAACAGGCGCTTGAGATAACCCTCGACCTTGCGGATCTCCTGGACGTCCACGATGCTCTCCCCCGGCCTTCAATGGCAGGGGCTCCATCGCACGGCCCGCCGGTTTCCGCAATGGAGCCAAGCGCATGTTCGCCGACGTGGAACGCGCCGGGCGACGGACCCTTCAGATGCCGGCGAACATCTGATCCATGGTGCGCGACGGCTCGGGGCAGCCCGCCGTGCCGATGACTTTGGCGGGAACGCCCGCAACCGTGGTGTTGGGCGGCACCGGCTTGAGCACCACCGAGCCGGCGCCGATGCGGGCGCAGTGGCCGACCTCGATGTTGCCCAAAACCTTGGCGCCGACGCTGATCAGCACGCCGCGGCGGATCTTCGGATGGCGATCGCCGTCCTCCTTGCCGGTGCCGCCGAGCGTGACGCCCTGCATGATCGATACGTCGTCGTCGATCACCGCGGTCTCGCCGACCACGAGGCCGGTCGCATGATCGAGAAAGATGCCGCGGCCCATCGGCACGGCGGGATGGATGTCGGTCTGGAACGCCGCCGAGGAGCGGCTCTGCAGATAGTAGGCGAAGTCGCGGCGCCCCTTGCCCCACAGCCAGTGGGCCAGCCGGTGGGCCTCGATAGCGTGAAAACCCTTGAGATACAGCACCGGGTCGAGGCAGCGATCGACCGCCGGATCGCGGTCGACCACCGCCACGATGTCGGCGCGGAACGCCGCCCCGATGGCCGGCTCGTCCTCGAGCGCGTCCTGATAGGCTTGGCGGATCAATTCACCACCGACGTCGGGATGATCGAGCCGCTCGGCCAGCCGATGGACCACCGCGGCCTCGAGCGTGTCGTGGTGGAGGACCGAGGTGTAGATGAAGGTTGCGAGCTCGGGCTCGCGCCGCGCCACGTCTTCGGCCTCGCGCCGCAGGCGCGTCCAGACCGGATCGATGGTGTCGAGCGAATTCCTCAGCTTTTCCTGATACTGGGCCATCCGTCGCCTCCGGGAGACTCGCGTTGACCGGGACTTGCGTCCACCGGTGCTCCAATCTCTCAGCATACCGGTTAGCACATCCGGGCGCCGCTGTTGAGACCCGTCGGATGCCGCGACGGCAGCGGGCGCATGGCAAGCCGAACCAACCCAGGCAAGCTATTGCCTGCGCTCCAGAAACGCCAGAGCGCCGACCTTGAAGACGCGGTCTCCCACCGCCAGCATGTGATCGCGGCCGGGAATGTCGAGCACCTCGGCGCCCGGGATCACGGCGGCGAGCGGAGCGGCCGGTCCGGCGACCTCGTCCCGGGTGCCGACCGCGACGAGCGTCGGCACCGCAATCGACCGCGCCTGGTCGAGAGGCAGCGTCTGGCGCGAGCCGCGCAGGCAGGCGGCGAGCGCCACGCGGTCCGAGCTCGTCTGCTCGGCAAAGGTGCGGAAGCGGCGGCCGATCGGATCGGTCACCTCGTCGAGTGACGGCGCCTCCAGCGCCAGTGCGATGTCGTCGCTCAGGCCGACTCCATCGACCAGGCGGATCCCCAGCCCGCCGAGGATCAGCGAGCGCACGCGGTCCGGGTGACGCACGGTGACGAAGGCGCAGATGCGCGCCCCCATCGAGTAGCCGAGCAGATCGACCCGGAGGAGACCGAGGTGATCGGTCAGCGCCCGCACGTCGTCGGCCATCAGGTCGGTGTGATAGTCCTCGGGCCGATAGAGCCTGGTCGATTCGCCGTGGCCGCGATTGTCGAGCGCGATCACCCGCCGTCCGGCCCGGGTCAGCGTCGCGACCCAGCCGGGACCGACCCAGTTGACCTCCTTGTTCGACGCAAAGCCGTGCACGAGCACGATCGGGTCGCCCTCCCCTTCGTCGAGGTAGGCGATGTCGACCGCTCCGTGATGAAAGCGCGGCATGTGGCAGGGCGGATCGAGTCAGTGCCCCTGGAACACCGGCTTGCGCTTTTCCATGAAGGCGGTCCGGCCTTCGACATAGTCCTTCGACGCGAAGCAGGTGTCGACCGCCGCCTGGCAGGCAGCGAGATCCCGGCTGTCGGGATCCTTGGCGATCTCGGCCACGCACAGCTTCACCGCGTGGATGGTGAGCGGCGCGTTGCCGCCGATCATCGCCGCATAGCCGGCGACGAAACCCTCGAGCTCGTCGGCCGGCCGCACCCGGTTGATCAGGCCCATCTGCAGTGCCTCGGCCGCGTCGAACTGGCGCGCGGTGTAGAAGATCTCCTTGGCGAAGGACGGTCCGACGACATCGGCGAGCCGCTTGATGCCCGGATACGCATAGCCGAGCCCCAGCTTGGCTGCCGGCACGCCGAACCGCGAATGGTCCGCC
This sequence comes from Xanthobacteraceae bacterium, assembly GCA_049509935.1. Lineage (GTDB taxonomy): Bacteria > Pseudomonadota > Alphaproteobacteria > Rhizobiales > Xanthobacteraceae > AP-16. The sequence goes on from JBEKZK010000048.1 coordinate 4,367, forward strand.
GCGATCCGCAGGTCGCAGCACAGCGCCACCCCGAGGCCGCCGCCGATGCAATAGCCCTGTATCATGGCGATGGTCGGCATCCGGAAGTCGATGATCGCCCGGTTGGCCTCGTCGGCGATCGCATTGTAGGCCTCGACCGCCTCGCGCGAGGATCGCTTCTCGCCGAACTCGGAAATGTCGGCGCCGGAGATGAACGCCTTGCCGCCGACGCCGGCCAGCACCACCACGCGGATTGCCGGATCGGCGGCGAATGCGTCCAGGATCTCGGGCACGGCCTGCCACATGTCGACCGACACGGCGTTATGCCGGGCCGGGTTGTTGAACAGCATCCAGCCGACCGCGCCATCCCTGCGGGCGATCATCCGCTCCGTGCTGGTCGTCAGCGCGGTCGCGGTCGATGTCTCGGCGGCATGGAGCCGCCCGGCGGTGGTGCTCATCAAGATCTCCTTTGGGCTCCCGCGGGACAATTCCATTCACACGATCCGGCGCTGGCGCAAGCCGGCAATGTCGGCTTCAGTGTAGCCCAGCCCGCGCAGGACTTCCTCCGTGTGCTCGCCCTTTTCCGGGGTTGCGCTGCGGATCGTGCTCGGGGTGCGACTGAGGTCGACCGGCTGGTCGACGACCTCGATGTCGCCGAGCTGAGCGGAATGCACCTTCGCCGCCATGCCGAGATGGCGCACCTGGGGATCGGCGAACACCTCGTCCACGCGGTAGATCGGGCCGCAGGGCACGCCGGCGCGGTTGAGGACGTCGATCCATTCCCGGCTCGACTTGCCGCGGGTGACGGCGCCGATCGCGGCGTTGAGCCCGACCCGGTTCTTCGAGCGCAGCGCGTCGGTCGTATAGTCCGGATCGGTCAGCAGCTGCGGCGCGTGGAGCGCCTCGCACAGCCGGCGGAAGATGTGCTGGCCGGCCGCCGCGATATTGATGTGCCCGTCGGCGGTCGGGAACACGCCGGTCGGAATGCTGGTCGGGTGGTCGTTGCCGGCCTGTCCCGGCACTTCCTTCTTGATCAGCCAGCGCGCCGCCTGGAAGTCGAGCAGCGAAATCTGCGCCTGCAGCAGCGAGGACTGCACCCACTGGCCTTCGCCCGACACCTCGCGCTCCAGCAGCGCGACCAGGATTCCCATGGCGCAAAAGATGCCGGCGCCAAGATCGGCCACCGGAATGCCGACGCGCACCGGGCCCTGGCCGGGAAGCCCGGTGATCGACATCAACCCTCCCATGCCCTGGGCGATCTGGTCGAACCCGGGATTCTCCCGATACGGCCCGTCCTGGCCGAACCCCGAAATGCTGCCGTAGACGAGGCGGAGATTGAGCGCCCTCAGGGTCTCGTAGTCGATGCCGAGGCGGAATTTCACGTCGGGCCGGTAGTTCTCAACCACGACGTCGGCGGACCTCACCAGGGCGCGGAAGATCCCGACCCCGTCGGGCTCCTTGAGGTTGAGCGTCATGCTGCGCTTGTTGCGATGCAGGTTCTGGAAGTCCGGGCCGTGACGTGGGCCACCCATCTCGCCGCCCTCGACGCCGTCTGGCATCTCGATCTTGATCACGTCGGCGCCCCAGTCGGCGAGCTGGCGAACGCATGTCGGCCCGGCGCGCACGCGGGTGAGATCGAGCACCTTGAAGCGGGCGAGCGCCTGGCTCGCTGGCAGTCGCGACATTCGTCCACTCCCACGGAACGTTCTCGGCGGCAGTTCACACTCGCGTGCGATACCCGACACAAGCTCGATTTCCACCGCGGATGCACGTAGCATGCGGAACTCTCCGGTCGCCACTTCCGATGACGCAGGTGACCGAGAGAATCTTTGCGCTCCCGCCTGTCCCAGGAGGTGAAGCCGTGACCGTTACGATCGAAAACCCGCGGATCGCGTTGAGGCTGGTCGAGATGCCCAGTGCCGGGCACCCCATCAATGCTCCCCCGGTACTGATCGCCAGCTCCCACACGGTCGATTACACCTGCGCGCTCTGCGGCACTGTCCTGATGCATGCCGAAGCCGGACAGGTTCACGGTCTGCTGATCCACTGCACGGAATGCGGATCGTTCAACTCGACGGATCCTTGACGCCGCCCTTCGCGTTGCCCGCGGCGCCGCGTCGCACCCGCCCGGATGCGGAACCAACAGGGTCGAGCCGGCGTTCTCGCATCGGGTACCAACCCCCAACGAGGGAGTCTTTGCATGCGTGGCTGTCTGCAAACGGCCGCGGCGGGAGCGTTTGCGCTCGTCGCCTCTGCCGGCCTGTCCGCCTTCGCCGAAGATGCCCCGAACCCCGCGGGCGCCGCCCCCGACCGTGACACCTTCACGATGGTGCTCGACGACCGCCGGGTCCAGCCGATCCTCGGCAAGGAGGTCCGCGGCAGCAACGGCGAGAACATGGGGCGGATCGTCGACGTGATCGTCGACAGGTCGGCACGGCCGCGCGCCGCGATCATCGACTTCGGTGGTTTTCTAGGTGTCGGGAGCCGGAAGATCGTGGTCGACTGGAGCGCGCTCCAGTTCGATTCCGACGATGGTCCGATCTCGCTCGCCCTGACGCGGGATCAGGTCAAGGCGGCGCCCGAATACCACAACGGCAAACCTGTCGTGGTGGTCGGCGCAATAAGCCAATCCGTCGCGCCGGACATGTGATCCGGCCGCCGTCGCGACGGCGACGCTGACTGGCCGGCCCGACGGGCACAGACGCGCCGGCAATGGCATTGGGGGCCACGCCATGCCGACGACGCCGCGGCGCGAGCCGTTCTGCGAACAGCGGGAGCCGTTCGGCGAACGGCCTGCCCCGTCGCGCCGCAGCCAGCGCGGGCTCGACTGGTTCACGTTCTTCCTCGCCAACGTCCAGACCGGATTCGGTCCATTCGTGGCGGTCTACCTGACGACCCAGGCGTGGACCCAGGTCGATATCGGTCTGGTTTTGACGGTGGGCGGGCTGTTCTCGCTGGCGGGCCAGATCCCGGGCGGGGCGCTGGTCGACGCGGTGCGACCGGAAAAGCGCCTTGCGATCGGCGCGGTGGTCGTCATCGGGCTGACCGCGCTGGCCTTCGCCGTCTGGCCGACATTTCCTGTGATCCTGGCGGCCGAGGTGCTGCATTCCCTGGCGAGCTGCGTGCTCGGCCCGGCGCTGGTGGCGATCAGCCTCGGCCTCGTCGGCCACAAGGCGATCGGCGAGCGGCTCGGCCGCAACGCGCGATTCTCGTCGATGGGCAATGGCCTCGCCGCCGCCGCCATGGGGGCGTGCGGCTACCTGGTTTCGAGCCGCGGCGTCTTCGTGCTCACCGCCGTGCTGCTGGTCCCCGCACTGATCGCGCTCGCGCGCATCGGCGACCGGGAGATCGATCCCGAGCGGGCGCACGGCGGCCCGGTCACGCCGAAATCCGACGCGCGCGTCATCAGCCTGCTGCACAACCGGCCGCTGTTGATCCTCGCCGCGTGCGCCCTGCTGTTCCACCTGGCCAACGCCGCGATGCTGCCGCTCATGGGCGGCATCGTGACCATGCGCTCGAGCCATTGGGCCACGGTGCTGATCGCGGCCTGCATCGTCGCACCGCAGCTCCTCGTCGCACTGATGTCGCCTTGGGTCGGCCGCCAGGCGCAGTCACGCGGACGCCGGCCGATGCTGCTCCTCGGGTTCGCAGTGCTGCCGCTGCGCGGCGCCCTGCTGGCCGTGGTGACCGACCCTTATCTGCTGGTGGCGGTGCAGGTGCTGGACGGCATTTCGGCGGTGGTGCTGGGAATCCTGGTCCCGCTGGTCATCGCCGACGTGACCTCCGGCACCGGCCACTTCAACCTCGCCCAGGGCGTGGTCGGCAGTGCCGTCGGCATCGGAGCATCGCTGAGCACCACGATCGCCGGCTACACGATCGACCACTTCGGCGCCACCGCGGCGTTCTTGGTCCTGGCGGCTCTCGGGGCCGCCGGATTGGCGCTCATGGCGACCGCAATGCCCGAGACCCGGCCGAAGGAGGAATGACGTCCACCTGCGCCAACACCCGCACCTATACCTGCACCAGGCGCAGATGCGGAGCGGCGGCTTCCGACAGGCTGCGGTAGGTCGCCAGATAATCCTTGGCCATCCGTCGTGCGCTGAACCGCTCCTCGAAACGCCGGCGCACCTTCAGCCGCGACAGCTCGGGCAACCGGTCGACCGCAACCGCCCCGCTGCTCTCGTCCTCGACGATGAAGCCGGTCAGGCCGTCCTCGACCACCTCGGGGACCGAGCCGCGATTGTACGCGATCACGGGCGTGCCGCACGCCATCGCCTCGATCATCGACAGCCCGAACGGCTCGGGCCAGTCGATCGCCATGATCGCCGCGATGGCGCCGCTCAGGAATTCCGATTTCTGTCCATCGCCGATCTCGCCGATGAACTCCACGTGCGGGGCCACGATGTGCGGCCGAATGACCTTCTCGAAATACTCGGCATCGGCTCGGTCGACCTTGGCGGCGATGCGCAACGGAATCCCGGCCCGCCGGGCGATGCGGATCGCCCGGTCGACGCCCTTCTCGGGCGCAATGCGGCCGAGGAACGCCAGGTAGCTCGGCGTCACTGGCATCGGCGTCAGCAGTTGCTCGGGCATCCCGTGGTGCACGGTGGCGACCCAGTTGGCCTGCGGCAGCGGGAAGCGTTGCGAGTTGGAGATCGAGATCACAGGAACATCGGAAAACGCCGTGAACACCGGCTTATGCTCGGGCAGATCGAGCCGCCCGTGCAGCGTGGTGACGAACGGCGTTCGCTGTCGCGAGAACAGCGAGAACGGGTAGTAGTCGAGATGGCAATGCAGGATGTCGAAATCATTGGCCTGCTGGCACACGCGCTCGAGCATCAGCATGTGAAGCGCGTTGGGATCCCGGATCGACCCGTCGAGCCGCAGGGCCTTCGGCCACACTGCCTCGAGCCGCGCCGACGTGACCGAATCCCCGCTGGCGAAAAGTGTGACGTCGTGCCCGAGCGCGACCAGCTCCTCGGTCAGCCACGAGACAACCCGCTCGGTACCACCATAGAGCTTGGGCGGAACCGCCTCCGTCAGCGGGGCGACCTGGGCGATTCGCATGGATAAATCCTCCTCCGATGACGCGAGAAGCAGCCGACGGTCGAATGCCGGGATGCAATTGGGAGCCATCCCCCATGCGTCAACCGAGTGCACTGCGAAAAGTTCCGCCGAAACCTGTCGCCGAGACCGTGCGTTGTGGCTGAGCGTCCGGGAAAAACGGGCGCCGCTGGGGCTCGGGGCGCGCCCGGGCGTCAGCACCGCACAAGGGGAGCCCACGACCGCAATGGAGTACCTGTCCCGCTACGCGGAACATCCGCTCGCCTATTTCGCCCACTACATCCGGGTGCGGCCCGTGGCGCACGCGGCGATCCTGGTCGCCGTGCTGGGAGCCGTCGGCTGCTCGGTGGCGACCCAGTACGGGGTGAAATTCCTCGTCGACGTGCTGTCCGGCGGCCCGGGCGGGGCCGTCGACGTCTGGATTCCGTTCGCCGTCCTGGTGTCGCTGATCGTCGCCGACAATCTGCTGTGGCGGGTCGCGAGCTTCATCGCCAGCTGCACCTTCGTTGCCGTGACCGGACACGTGCGTACCGACCTGTTTCGCCACCTCGTCGGTCATGCACCTCGCTACTTCGCCGAGCGCCAGCCCGGGATGCTGACGAGCCGGGTGACGGCGACCTCGAACGCGGTGTTCACGATCGAGAACATGTTCGTCTGGAACGTCTTGCCGCCATGCGTCGCCACCGTGGGTGCGATCGGGTTTCTGGCGACCGTCAGCCTCCCCATGGCGGTCGGCCTGAGCGTGGTCGCCGCCATCCTGGTGCCTGCCATGTTTCACCTGGCCGCCGTGGGCCGGCCGCTGCATCACGACTTCGCCGACCGCGCCGCCGCGGTCGACGGCGAGATGGTCGACGTGATCGGCAACATGTCGCTGGTTCGCGCCTTCGGCGGCCTGCCGCGCGAGTTTGCCCGGTTCCACGACACCGTCGGCCGCGAGTTGACGGCGCGCCGGCGCAGCCTGCTGTATCTGGAGAAGATCCGGCTGTTCCATGCGGTGATCACCGGGCTTCTGACCGTCGGCCTGGTCGCCTGGGCGATTTTGATGTGGCAACGCGGCGACGCCACCACCGGGGCGGTCGTCCTCGTGTGCACGCTCGGTCTGTCCATCCTCCACGCCACCCGCGACCTCGCGGTGGCGCTGGTCGACGTGACCCAGCACATGGCGCGGCTGTCGGAGGCGCTCGCGACCCTGCTCACGCCGCACGAGCTGCGCGACCATCCGGCGGCGACGACGCTGGTGCGCAACGGCGCCGCCGTGCGGTTCGAAACTGTCGGGTTCCGCTATCCGGGCGGCTCGCCGGTCTTCGAGGATTTCGCCGTCCATATCGAGGCGGGACAGCGGGTCGGCCTGGTCGGACCTTCCGGCAGCGGCAAGTCGACGCTGTTCGCTCTGCTCCAGCGCTTCTACGACCTTCAGGCCGGTCGCATCCTGATCGACGGCCAGGACATCGCGACGGTGACCCAGGAAAGCCTGCGCGATGCGATCGCGGTGGTTCCCCAGGACATGGCCCTGTTCAACCGCTCGATCATGGAGAACATCCGCTACGGCCGTCCCGAGGCGTCCGATGACGAGGTGTGGGCGGCGGCCGTCGCCGCACGGTGCAGCTCCTTCATCGACGCATTGCCGGCCGGGATCGCGACGATGGTGGGCGACCGAGGCGTCATGCTGTCCGGCGGGCAGCGCCAGCGCATCGCGATCGCCCGTGCGTTCCTCAGGGACGCGCCGATCATCCTGCTCGACGAGGCGACGTCGGCGCTCGACAACGACTCCGAGGAGGAGATCCGCCAGGCCCTCGACCGGCTGATGAGCGGCAGAACCGTGATCGCGATCGCGCATCGCCTGTCGACTCTGCGCAACTTCGACCGCATCCTGGTGCTGCAGTCCGGGCGGGTCGCCCAGGACGGACCGCCCGACGGATTGATGAGCCGCGACGGACTCTACCGCGAGCTGGTCCGCCGCGAGGTCACCCGGCTCGGCAGGATCGCCGCCTGACCGCGCCGGCCCGGCAGATGTTCCTATTGCCGCCGTCGAGCATCGTTCCGCGCCGGCGAGGCGGAACTATTTGCCCGGCTCCGGTTTGCCATCGAGGCGCCGCGGCGGGCGCGTGAACCGCAAAGACTGGGGGTTGACGATGGAGCGCAGCGATATCGCGATCGGCGCCCGAGACGAGGCGCAGCCGCGCGAGGCCGATGTCGACCGGCTCGCCATCGACACCATCCGCACACTGGCGATGGACGCCGTGGAGGCTGCCAAGTCCGGCCATCCGGGGACGCCGATGGCGCTGGCTCCTGTGGCCTATACGCTGTGGCAGCAGTTCCTGCGCTACGACCCGGAAGACCCGCAGTGGCCGAACCGCGACCGTTTCGTGCTCTCCAACGGGCACGCGTCGATGCTGCTCTACGCCCTCCTCCATCTCGCTGGCGTAAAGGACACCGGCGCGCGGCATGGGCAGCCCGCCGTGTCGCTCGACGACATCCGGCACTTTCGCCAGCTCGGCAGCCGCTGCCCGGGACACCCGGAATACGGCCATACGGCCGGCGTCGAGGTGACGACAGGTCCGCTGGGACAGGGCTGCGGCAACAGCGTCGGCATGGCGACGGCCGGGCGCTGGCTGGCCGCCGAGTTCAACCGCCCGGACGCCACCGTCTTCGACTACGACGTCTACACGTTCTGCAGCGACGGCGACCTGATGGAGGGAATCTCCGGCGAAGCCGCTTCGCTCGCCGGCCATCTGCGCTTGGCCAATCTGTGCTGGATCTACGACAACAACCGGATCACGATCGACGGGTCGACTGGGATCGCCTTCAGCGAAGACGTCGCGCAGCGGTTCCGCGCCTACGGCTGGAACGTGGTGCGGGTCGCCGACGCCAACGACACCGCGGCCGTGGCGGCCGGCTTGGCGGCGTTCCGCCGGATCACCGACCGCCCGACCCTGATCATCGTCGACAGCCACATCGGCTTCGGCGCACCGCACAAGCAGGACACCAGCGCAGCCCACGGCGAGGCGCTCGGCGAGGACGAGGTGCGGCTCGCCAAGCGCGCCTATGGCTGGCCCGAGGACGCCAAGTTCCTCGTCCCCGAGGCGGTGGTCCGGCACTTCGCCGCCGGCCTCGGACATCGCGGCCGGATGCTTCACGATGCCTGGAACGGCACGCTCGCGGCCTGGCGCCGCCATAATCCCGCGCTCTCCGAGCGCTGGGATGCCATCGTCCGCCGCGACCTGAAGTCCGGCTGGGACGCCGACCTTCCGGTGTTCCCGCCCGACGCCAAGGGGCTGGCGACCCGCGACGCGTCGGCGCGGGCGGTCGACGCCTTCGCGCCGCACCAGCCCGGCCTGCTGGGAGGCGCCGCCGACCTGGTGGCGTCGACCAAGGCGTCGCTGCGGTTCGCGGGCGCCGGCGACCTGTCGGCCGCCAATCCGGGCGGGCGCAACATCCATTTCGGCATCCGCGAGCACGCCATGGGCGCGATTGCAAACGGCCTCGCGGTGTCGGGCCTGCGCCCGTTCGCCTCCACGTTCCTGATCTTCTCCGACTATATGAAGCCGTCGATCCGGCTCGCCGCCATGATGCAGCAGCCGGTGATCTACATCTTCAGCCACGACTCCATCGGGCTCGGCGAGGACGGCCCGACCCATCAGCCGATCGAACAACTGGCCGGGCTGCGCGCGATTCCTGGCCTCGTGGTGCTGCGGCCGGCCGATGCGAACGAGACCGTGGAGGCTTGGCGGGTCGTCATGGCCTCGAGGTCGCGTCCGGCCTGTCTCATCCTCACCAGGCAGCCGGTGCCGACCTTCGACCGCAGCCGCCTCGCGCCGGCGGCTGCGGTCGCACGGGGTGCCTACGTGCTGGCGGAAGCGGACGGCGGGCGTCCCGACGTGATATTGATCGGCACCGGCAGCGAGGTTGCGCTCTGCGTCGCGGCGCGCGAGGCGCTCGCCGACGAAGGCATTCGCGCCCGGGTGGTGAGCATGCCGTCGTGGGAGCTGTTCGATGAGCAGGACGAGGCCTATCGCGACAGCGTG
>JBEKZK010000480.1:0-4486 GCA_049509935.1 Xanthobacteraceae bacterium
ATGGCTTACGAATCGTTAACACTGCGACCGGAAGTTGCCGACGACGAAACGGCGCCGAATTGGTTGGACAAACAAGCAATGCCTCCATACAGCATGTCCCGGCGAAGTGGACCCGGTTCGCCGATCAAGGACATGCGCAACAAGGACATGCGCAACCAGGGAATCTACAGCGCTTCCGGGTCGAGGCGCCGCAACAAGTGGGTCACTATGACCGGGAAGCGCTGTAGTCCTGATGCGATCGCCATGACGACGAGGGCCGGGAATTGAACGAGACGATTGCCTCGCTGGTGGCGGCGCACCGGACCGGCACCACGTCGCCGGAGGAGACCGTCGCCCGCAGCTTTGCGCGCTTTCGCCAGTACGACGATCCGGCGCTGTTCATCGCGCTGCGCGAGGAGGCCGATGCGCGCGCCGAGGCCGCGGCGCTGCGGCGCGACGACGCGCGCGAGCTGCCGCTGCTCGGCATCCCGGTGGCGGTGAAGGACAATATCGATGTCGCCGGCCTGCCGACCACGGCGGGCTGCCCGGCTTTCTCCTATCGGCCGGCGGCCGATGCCGTCGTGGTGGCACGGCTGCGCAGCGCCGGCGCGATCGTCATCGGCAAGACCAACCTCGACCAGTTCGCCACCGGCCTGGTCGGCGTTCGCTCGCCCTACGGCGTGCCGCGCAACCCGTTCAACTCCGATCTCACGCCGGGTGGCTCGAGCTCGGGCTCGGCGGTCGCGGTCGCCGCCGGACTGGTGCCGATGGCACTCGGTACCGACACGGCAGGGTCGGGCCGCGTCCCGGCCGGGTTCAACAATATCGTCGGCCTCAAGCCCAGTCTCGGCCTCGCCCCGACGACCGGTTTCGTTCCGGCCTGCCGCTCGCTCGATTGCGTGTCGATCTTCGCGCTGACCACCGACGACGCGTTCGCCTCGCTCGCCGCGATCGCCGGCCCCGACGCCGGCGATCCGCTGTCCCGGCCGCTCGGGCTCGGCGCCGTCGGCAGCCTGCCGCCGTCGATGCGGATCGCGGTGCCGCGCAAGGCGGACGCGATGTTCTTCGGCGACGCCCGCGCCGAGCAGGCGTTCGAGAGCGCGCTGCATCTCCTCGGCACGCTCGGCGCGACCGTGGTCGAGATCGATCTGACGCCGTTCACCGAGACAGCGCGCCTGCTCTACGAGGGCCCGTGGCTCGCCGAGCGCATCGCCGCGGTCGGCGACTTCATCGCGGCGCACCCCGACGAGGTGCACCCGGTGACCCTGGCGATCATCGAGAGTGGCCGAGCCGCTTCGGCCGTAGACCTGTTCCGCGGCTTCTATCGCCTGGCCGAGCTGCGGGCGCGCGTCCGCGAGACGCTGGCGCAGATCGACGCGCTCATGGTCCCGACCGTGCCGGCCGCCTATACGATCGCCGAGCTGGAGGCGGATCCGATCGGGCTGAACGCCCGGCTCGGCACCTATACGAACTTCGTCAATCTGCAGGATCTCGCCGGGCTGGCGGTCCCGGTGACCATTGCGGCCGACGGCACTCCGTTCGGCGTCACCTTCCTGGCGCCGGCCGGCCAAGACGCCGAGCTCGCCAGCCTCGGCCGCGTGTTTCACGCGGCGACGAACCTTCCGCTCGGCGCGCTCGGCCTCGCCCAGCCGCCGCTCGCCCCGGTGGCGGCGACGGCCCGGCGCGGCGAGATCGCCATCGCGGTGGTGGGCGCACATCTCTCCGGCATGCCGCTCAACGGCGAATTGCTCGCGCTCGGCGCCAGGTTTCTCGAGCAGACCACGACGGCGGCGGACTATCGGCTCCATGCGCTCGCCGGGACCACGCCGCCGAAGCCCGGGCTGCTGCGGGTGGCGGCCGGACGGGGCTTTGCGATCGAGGTCGAGATCTGGGCGCTTCCGCTCGACAATTTCGGCCGCTTCGTCGCCACGGTGCCGCCGCCGATGTCGATCGGGACCGTGCAGATCGCGGGCGGCCGCGGCATCAAGGGTTTCCTGGTCGAGGCCGAGGCGGTCGCCGGCGCCCGCGACATTTCCCGTTTCCGCGGCTGGCGCGCCTTCACGGCGGCGTCGTCCGTCACGGCGTGAAGCCGGTCGCTCCCGCCCGGCTCACACCGAGCCAGAATAATCCACATAGGCCTCGCGCACGGTCTCGATGTGATCGCGCATCGCCGCCATGGCGCCGTCGCGGTCGCCGCGCAGAATCGCTTCGATGACCACGGCGTGCTCGACGTGCGACTCGGCGAGCCGGCCCAGCGTGCGGAACTGGGCGCGGCTGAACGGCGCGATGCGCGCGCGGGTCGCCGCGGTCAGCTCGGCCAGATAGTCGTTGTGCGATCCCGCGTAGATCGCCGTGTGGAAGCTCAGGTTCATCTCGTAGTAGGGCTGCGGGTCGCCGGTGCGCACCAGTGCGGCGAGCTCCTCGTGCAGGCGCTCGAGCTCGCTGCGCTCGGCCCCGGTCATGCGCTCGGCGGCGAGCCCGGAGCACAGCGCCTCGAGCTCCTGGAGCGCCTCGAACATGCCGAGCAGGCGCGCTTCGCTCGGACGCGCCACCACGGCGCCGCGATGCGGCCGCGCCTCGACGAGCCCGCTGGCGGCGAGCAGGCGGATCGCCTCGCGGACCGGGGTGCGCGACACCCCGAATCGCCGCGCCAGCTCGGTCTCATCAAGTGCCACGCCGGGCTCGAGCCCGCCGCGGACGATCTCGTCGGCGAGCTGCAGCCGCAGCTCCTCGGCGAGGGTCTTGCGCCGGGCCTGCGGTGCCGCGGCGGTGGCGACCCCCTTGGTCTTCCGCGGCTTGGCGGCCGAATGATCAAGCACCACGGGTGCCACTCATGGCTTCTCTGCTGCGTCGATGGCGCTGACGCTCGCCGCCACGATGTACCAGCCGTCGGGAAAGCGCACCCAGGTCTGCATCTGGCGGCCGACCTTGCCGGGCATCGAGGCGCGGAAGAACAAGGTCGACGCCACGGCGACATCGCGGCCGTAGGTGGTGATGACGGTGCGCGATCGGGAGCGGCCCAGGCCGACCGGCGAGCGCGCCGCCCGGAATCCGGCGATCTCGGCATGGCCGTACAGGTTCTCGCCCATGCCGTAGCGGATGGTGCGCGGGTCGTTGCGGAACATCGCGTCGAGGGTTGCGACGTCGTTGGTCACCAATGCCTGCTCGTAGCGCTCGAAGGCGGCGCTGACCTCGGCGACCACATCGGGGAGATCGACGTCCATTGGTTCGTCGCTCAACTACAGCGCTTCCCGTTCATAATGCACCACTTGTTCGGCGCCTCGACCCGGGAAGCGCAGTAGATTCCTTGTTGGCGCATGTCCTTGATCGGCGAACCGGGTCCACTTCGCCGGGACATGCGCTAGGCCGCCGGCCTGCGGCCGACGCCAATTCCCGGGCGCGGGGCGGCGACGACGCCCGCGACCTCGAGCGCGTAGGCGATGCGCAGCGCCACGTCCTCGCGCCACGGCGCCGCGATGATCTGCACGCCGATCGGCAGCGGCGACAGCGGCACCGGCACGGCGGCGACCGGCAGACCGACGAACGAGATCGGCTGGGTGTGAATCCCGATATTGGCGCGCAGCGGCTGCTCGACGCCGTCGAGCACGAAGGTCTGCTCGCCGATCGCGGGCGCCGGGCACGGCGTCGCGGGCGCCACGATGGCATCCACCTCGGCGAACAGCGCCAGCATCCGCTGGCGATACCAGCGGCGGAATTTCTGCGCCCGGATCACCAGGGCGGCCGGCACCATGGCGCCGGAGATCAGCCGGTCGCGCACCGCCGGATCGAACTCGCGCGCGCGCGTCCGCAGCCGCTCGAGGTGCAGGCTCGCGCCTTCCGCCGTGGTGATCACGTAAGCCGCGGCCCTGGCGCGCGCGGCCTCCGGGACCTCGATCTCGCGGGCAGCGCCGAGCGCCGCAGCGACGCGGTCGACCGCCGCGATCGCCTCCGGCAGGGCGGAGCGGCGGAAATAGCCGCCGGCAACCGCAATCCGCAGATCCTGGGTGCCGCGCTCGAGCGCGGCAAGCGTCGGCTCGAACGGCCGCTGTGCCGAGATCGGATCCTCGGCGTCGTAGCCCTGCATGGCGTCGTAGGTGAGCGCGAGGTCGCGTGCGCTCCGCGCCAGCGGGCCGACATGGTCGAGGCTGGCGACGAACGGAAAGGTGCGCGCGCGCGACAACCGGCCATAGGTCGGCTTCAGCCCGAACAGACCGCAGAACGACGCCGGCACCCGGATCGACCCGTTGGTGTCGGAGCCGAGCGACAGCGGGACCATGCCCGACGCTACAGCGGCGCCCGAGCCGCCGGACGAGCCGCCGGTCATTCGGCTGTGATCGTGCGGATTGCGCGACGGGCCGTAGTGCACGTTCTCGCCAGTGAAGTCGTAGGCGTATTCGCCCATGTTCAGGGCGCCGACTAGCACGGCGCCGGCGGCCTCGAGCCGCTCCACCAGGGTCGCATCCCGCGTCGCCAGCGGCCGGTCGCGATTGATGCTCGAGCCGGCGAG
>JBEKZK010000481.1:0-4483 GCA_049509935.1 Xanthobacteraceae bacterium
ACCCTGGAGAGGCCGAACATGTCGCGACGGAAATCGTGATAGGACGGCTTGTGCGGCTTGGCAGCGGTCTCCTCGGCCCGCGGCATCGTTGCCGCCGCGACGACCAGCGCGGCGACCACGACGCGCAGCAGGCACCGCACGGTCATTTATTCTCCGGTGTCTTGCCTGCCTTCCGGCCCGCTGCCCGGTGCGATGCGGCGCCGCAACGCCGCTGCGCGCCGCTTGAGCACGCGCCATCCGATCAGCGGCAGGTCGACCACGGCAGGCAGGATATCATCGGCGGCTTCCGTCGCGAAGGCGAGCGGTTGCCGCAGCGACCTCGCATACCCGGCCGGCGAGAGCGTGCCGGCAAGCATCTCCTGGACCGCCGCCACCAGGTCGCGCGACCAGTTGATCCAGGCTACACCGGCGCGGCCGCGGCGCGGCGCCACGGTCTCGCCGGCCGCCAGCCGCCACAGGATGTCGGCGAAGTCGACGCCGGCGAGCGGCCCGATTCCGTTCCACGTCCAGGTGCGGGCGTTGACGTCGAGCAGCTTGGTGCGGCCGTCGCGCGCATCGTATTTGAACTCGACCTCGACCAGGCCGCTGTAGTCCAACGACCGCAGGAACCGGCACGCCGCGTCCTCGATCGGCGACCGCTCGAGCGTTTTCACCAGGGTGCTGGTGTAGCCGAAATCGATCGGATACTGCCGCGCCCGCGTCGCCACCAGCGAGGCGACGGGCGCGCCGCGGTCCCACACCGCCGCGTAGGAGAGCTGCGCCGATCCCGTTCCCGGGATCAGCTCCTGCACCACGATGGCGTCGGCGCCGACCAGCGCTGCGGCTCGGTCGTAGAGAGCGATCAGCTCGGCACGGTCATCGGCCCGCCACGCCTTCTCGTTGGTGAAAGCGTTCTTGCCATTGCGCACGGTCGGCTTGAGGATCACCGGAAAGCGGCAGTCCAGATCCGCGACCTCGCGGCGATCGCCGGGATAACGGCTCCATGGACAATCGATTCCCAGCTCCGCGGCGCGCCGGTAGGTCAACCGCTTGTCCAGCGCCCACCGGGTGGTCTCCCACGGCGGCGTGGTGAGGCGGAAGGCGGTCGCCAGCGCCGCGTGGTTCTGCGCCACGTAGCGCGCTTCCGCATCGCCGCCGCAGATCAGCACCCAATCGTCGAGGCAATGACGCCGAGCGAGCTCGAGCAGCTCGTTCGCATCGGCGCGGTCCGGCCCGGCCCACCGCACGGTGCGGCGGATGTAGCGCGAGTATTGCGCGATCAGCCGATCATCGGTGACGAACCAGACCGGGATGCCCTGGCGGCCGAGGCTCCGGGCAACGCTCAGGCTGCCGTGCGCGCCCCCGACGATCAGCGCGCCGCGGCGCGACGCGACGGCGGCCGGCGCCTTGGCGCCGCGCGCGACCGCGCGCGGGGCAAACGTGGGCGCCGGTCCGACGTCCGAACGCGCCCGCGTTGCGGAATTGCTGGTCACCTTTGTCACCGCATCGTCATTACGTGTCAGCCGTAGCCCGCATGGAGCCATCAGGGCGGTTACGCGCGTCTTCGACGGGCTATGGCGCAATGCGGGAGCAGCCGTGCCATCCGGCACCGCTTATCCCGGATTTCATCCGGGCTACAAACATGCGCCCGTCGCTCACGACCGATCAGCCAGCGCGCGGCGCGTGACGCTGCGCGCCGCATGACCAGCGCCGGCGATGAACCGCATCAGCGGGCCGAAACTCGCAACCGCGCTCGAGCCGATGAAATGCAATCCCGGCACCGAGGCCTCGAAGGCCGCCGACAGCATCGGCGAGCCCGCGACCGTCTCGATGCGCCCGAGCAGATCGCCGTCGAGCACGCCGAGCTTCGCGATGTCGATCCGGTAGCCGGTCGCCAGCAGCACGTGGTCGGTCAGCCCCGCTGTTCCGTCGTCGAGCCGCAGCGCGATCCGGCTGGCCTTGCGCTCGGCGCCCGTCACCGTGCGGCCGGGGACGAGGCGCACCGCGCCGACGCGCGGCCGCAGCCAGCCGCTCGCGGCCGGCCGCAGGCACTGGTTGGTGACGCGGCCGCGCACGCCGCCGGGCAGGCGGCACAGCAGGCCCGGCGCGTCGGCGAGCCAGTCCAGCGGAAAGCGGCCGACCTCGGACCGCGACGCCAGCGCCGCGCGCAGCATCCGCGCCGGACCGCTGCGCGGTGCGCCGGAGCCGAGCCAGCGGACCTCGCCGCGGCTGACCAGCGCAACCTCGGCGCCGGCCTCGGCCAGCAGCACCGCCGACTCCACCGCGCTCTGGCCGCGGCCGATCACCGTGACGGTGCGCCCGCGGAATGTCTCGAAATCCACGTGGTCGGCCGAGTGGCTGACCAGCTCCGCCGGCAGGCCGTCGAACTGCGCCGGCCGGAACGCCTGGTTGGCGAGCCCCATGGCGACGACCACGCGGCCGGCCGCAATCGCGTCGCCGTCCTGGAGAACCAGGCGGAACCCATTGGCCGCAGCCTCGATGCGCGCGACCTTGCGGCCGTCGAGGTCGGGGACCGCGCGGCTCTGGAACCAGCTGCCATAGCGGATGAAGTCCCCGATCGGAAGCTGCTCGGTCGGCGCCATGCCGACCCGGCGCGCAAAGGCATCGAGCGAGAGTTCGCCGTCGGGGTCGGCGATGTGGGTGGCGCGCCACGGCGATCTGATCCGCATGCCGCCCGGCATGTGCCGTCGCCAGAACGCCAAGGTCTCGCCGAAGACCGTCGTCTCGACGCCCGCCGCCTTGAGATGGGCGGCCGTTGCCAGGCCGTACGGGCCTGCCCCGATCACCGCGACATGGCAGCGTCGGCGAACGGGCCTTGCCTTGACGGCGATCGTCCGTGCGGGTTCCCGGCTGCTTTCCGCGTAGGCGAGACCGGCGGCGCTCATCGTGACACCTCTACCGCAGAGTGAAGCTCCGCCGGGCAATGTGCACGGCGAGGTTTATCGAGTCGAGATTGGACCAGCGGATTTGAGGCGTTTGCTTCGCGTTAGGCTTAATTGGCCGGGGCGGCAGGGACGGAGCGCTTCGTGTTTCGGCGGCGGCGCTCGTGTTTCACCCCCAAAGGGCGTGACACGGTGAGGGCCGCCTTACTTGCTGGCGGAGCCGACGGGGATCGCCGAGCCTCCCTCGGCCTTGGAGCCGCGCCTGGGCCGGCGGACAACCCTCACCTTGCCGCTCCGTCCGCCACCGCAGAAGAACCGGTCGCCGCCATCGGACTCGAGCCCCGATACCCCGGTTCCAGGCGGCATCTCGAGGATCTCCAGGACCTTTCCGGTGCGCGGATCGACCCGCCGCAGGTCGCTCTCATCGCCTTCCCAGGTGCCGTGCCAGAGCTCGCCGTCGACCCAGGTGACCCCGGTGACGAAGCGGTTGGACTCGATGGTGCGGAGGATATCCCCGGTCTGCGGATCGACCTGATGGATCCGGCGGTTCCGATGCTGCCCGACCCAGAGCGTCCCTTCCGCCCACGCGAGCCCCGAGCCGCCGCCGCCGGGCGCCGGGATGGTGGCGAGCACACGGCCGGTCTGCGGATCGATCTTCTGGATGCGATCCTCGGCGATCTGAAACAGGTGCCGGCCGTCGAAGGCGGTTCCTGCGTGCGCGGGGACATCGATCGAGCGCAGCGTCTTCCCGGTCGCCGGATCGAGCGCGATGATCCGGTCTCCGGCCGCAAACCAGACGTGCTGGCCGTCATAGGTGACACCAGCCACGCTTTCGACGCCCGGAAAGGGTCCGTGCTCACAAATGATCTCGGCAGGTAATTTGTTCATAGGTCATCCTAATCGCTCGGCAGCGGGGCCGGGAGTAACAAGGTCGTCGTGAATCCCGGTGCAGGCGGGGTCATCCAGCGCCGCGCCCGGCCGCGCCCGAACGACTGCACCTTGCCGGCTGCCGCAGCCGAGTCGAGCGCCCGCTGCACGGTGCGCTGGCTGGCGCCGAGCGCCAGCGCCAGGGCCGAGCTCGACCACGACTCGCCATCGGCCAGGAAGGCCATCACCGCCGCGTGTGCCTCTTCGACCGGCCGCGCCAGCACCACGACCTCGCGGGCGCGGCCCGGCACCAGCGCAAATCCACGCGTCGTCGCGCTCACGCCCGCCAGCGGCCGCAGCATGGTGCGCAGCCGCCCGACCTCGACCCGCAACCGCGCGCGATGCGATTCATCGGCGTGCTTCCCGCGGAAGGCGCGGGCGACGAGCGTGCCCCTCGGCACATCGGCGGGCCACGCTTCGGCGAGCGCGCGAGCGAGCGCGAACAGCACCGGACGCGTTGCCAGCGACACCACCGTGCCGGCGTCGCGCACGACGAGACGGCAGGCATCGACGACGAGCGCCGGCGACGCCAGCAGCGCCTCGACCTCCTCGAGCAGGAGGAGCCGGTCCTCGCCGCGGGCAATCAGCCGCGCCGCCGGCGCGTCGAGGACGCGTGATGCGCTTTCGACCTCGGCGGTCAGCGCCGGGATCCCCGCCTGGCGCGCGGCGCGCCC
>JBEKZK010000482.1:0-4476 GCA_049509935.1 Xanthobacteraceae bacterium
TGGCGGATGAGGCCCGTCACCCACTCGACGTTGTACTCGATGCTGCGGGGAATGTTGCCGAGCGCCGTATGCGGCCCCATCAGCATGAGCAGGTTGGGGAAACCTGCAACCTGGACACCCAGGAACGTCTGCGGCCCGTCCGCCCACCGGTCCTTCAGCTTCAGCCCGTCGACGCCCCTGATGTCGATGCGGTCGAAGCTGCCGGTGATGGCGTCGAAGCCCGTCGCGTAGATGATGATGTCGAATTCATGATCCGCATCGCTCGTCCTGATGCCGGCGCGCGTGATCCGCTCGATCGGCGTGTCCCTGATGTCCACGAGACGGACATTGGGCTGGTTGTAGACCTCGTAGTATCCGGTCTCCAGAGGCACGCGGCGGGTGCCGAACCCGTGGTCCTTGGGCACCAGCTTCTCGGCGACCTTCGGGTCCTTCACCCGCTCGCGGATCTTGCGCGCCACGAACTCCGAGATGGCGGCATTCGCCGCACGGTCGACGAGGATATCGCGGAAATTGCCTTGCCAGATGCCGAAGCCGGGCTCGGCGTAGAGCTTTTCGAAGAACGCCTCGCGCTCCTCCGCCGTCACCTCGAAGGTCCCGCGCGGGTCCGGCGTGTGCAGGAAGCAGGCAAACGTCTCGCGGCAGCGGGCAAACATCTCCGGGTAGCCCGCCTTGATCCGGCGCTGGGTCTCGTCGTCGATCCTGCTGTTGTGCAGCGGCGCGCACCAGTTCGGCCTGCGCTGGAAGATCGTCAGATGCCCGGCGGTCTTCGCCACCTCCTGAATCGTCTGCACGCCGGTGGCGCCGGTGCCGATCACCGCAACCCGTTTGCCCGCAAAGCTCACCGGCTCGTGGGGCCATCGCGCGGTGTGAAAGGCCTGGCCTGCGAACGTTCCCACCCCGTCGATGCGTGGCATGGTCGGCGCCGACAGCGGCCCCACGGCGGTGATCAGGAAGCGCGTCCGGTGCCGGCTGCCGTCCTGCAGCGTCACCTCCCAGGCCCGCTCCTCCTCCCGGTAGTGCGCCGCGGTCACCCCGCGGCGGAACCGGATGTCGCGGCGCAGGTCGAATTTGTCGGCGACGTGGTTGAGATAGCGCAGCGTCTCCGGCTGCGACGCAAAATGCTCCGACCAGCTCCACTCCTCCAGCAGTTCGCTCGAGAACGAGTAGCCGTACGTATAGCTTTCGGAGTCGAAGCGCGCGCCCGGATAGCGGTTCCAGTACCAGGTGCCGCCGACCCCGGTGCCGGACTCGAACACCCGCACGCGGACCCCGAGCTCGCGCAACCGGTACAGCTGGTAGATGCCCGACATGCCGGCGCCGATGATGATGACATCGTAGTCGAGGACCGGAAGCGCCCCGGCGCGGGGCAGAGGCTCATCGAAGGCGGCCATCTTCAGCACCCTCCGTCACGGGGAGAACTCCGCGTCTGATGAGCTCTCCGCTTTCGGCCAGTATCGCATGATGCAATCCCGATGAGGTGACCTCGGCGATGCGCTTGGCGGGCAGGAAACGCCGCATCTCATCGAGAAAGCCCTTGGTCGTCGTTGCTTGCGCCAATTCCTCCAGGCGGCTTCTGGCCTTCGATTCGACATCCGTCGTGCCGTAATCGACAAATTTTCGTCGGACCGTTTCGCGGTCGATGCGCGCGTCATGTCTGTTGGCCAGAAACCAGACATCCCACAAGTCTCGATGCTTGAGGGCGGATCCGGCAACGATGGCGACGGCCTTGTCGGCGAGAATCTCCTGCGGGCTCTCGACCGCCAGGATGACGTCCTGAACCTGCACCAGTCCCGGCGTACCCCGCACCATGCGCGGTCCATTGTCGTAGGATGGGACGTTGGCGAACCCGATCTTGGTTCTCGATGTCGGCGATCTCGGTGTCGGAGTGACGGGAACGATGATCTGCCGAGCCGCCACGGCGGCGCCGGCGTCCCGGATGATCGACGGATCCTGCGGCGCCCTGACGGTGATCCGGGACGGGTCGACGTCGAATTCGCGCTGCAGCGAGCGCTTGGTCGCGTCCACCGCGGCGTCGACCAGATCGACGAATTCCACGTCGTCGAGGTAGGAGCCGGACTTGCCGCACACGAAGTCCAGGTCTTCGCTGTAACGTTCTCCGCCATAGCAGAGCCGAAGGGCGGTTTCGCCCTGGAACGCGACATGGCGAAGAATGCCGGCATCGGACAGCGCCGACAGCAGATGAAGATGGATCGCCTCCTTGACGAGATTCTGCTCCATCTCGCCGGGAATTCTTTGCCTGGTCATGAAGGCGCCGATGGCGGTCTTGAGGCTGGACGCTCTGGTCATGTCGTCCGTTCCTCGGATATTGCGTCGGAGAGAACCGCGTCATCGATCAGACCGGCGTTGCGGCCCACGCGCCGCAAGTCGCGCGCCGCGCAGGCGATACTGGCTTCGGGAACCCCGTCGTCACGTACGTGGACGTCGACACCGAAGGCGATATCCCGGTCGGTATGGGTGAACTCGATGGCCCCCCACGGCGTATCGATGCGACCGGGCGAACCGGTGGTCATGCAGGTCAGCGTTGTGGCGATCTGGGAAATGACGCCGACCTCGGAAAGCCGGGATTCCAGGCTCACGTAGCTGACGTCACGCGGCCTCAGAAATCGAATGAGCCCTGCCCGGATGTCCTCGGGCAGGGAACGAGCCTGTGGATTGACGTACACCCCTCGCGTGGCGCGGATCAGGACACCCTGGTCCGCAAGGCGCTTCATCATGAGCCGGAGATAGCCCGGCTCGACGCCGCCCAGCAGGGCCGAGAAGGTCGCCGGGGTGAACGCCCAGATACCCTCCCGGTCCGCAGCGGTCAGCTTGTGCGTCAGGTCCGAGCGCCTCATAAGTCTTAACATAATTATCAAAAATGATAACTTCAATAGGATATGTTCGGCAGCACGTACGGCGGCCCGGTCACGATCCTGCCTCTGCGACAAAGGGGGAAAAATCCTCTGCGTGGGCAGCGACGAACCCGGAGTCGGGGATGATTCCCTGGTCGAGCCAGTATGCGGTGAACCGCGGGGTGGCAATCACCAAGGTGCGGCCGACGAACGGAAAGAGAACGACGTCGCGGCGTTGCAGCCTGATCGCAGGTCCTCTGCAGAAGTCGTCAACGTCGCCGGTGACCAGCATGTCCGCCCTCCCGGCAAGCGCGGTCTCGAGAACATATCGGTCGTCTTGCATCTCATGGAACAATTTGTCGGCGTTCTCCTGCTTCAAATAATTTTCGATCGACTGCTTCAATTCCGTTTCGCTGGCGAACGGGATATATCCGGCGCCGATATTCAGGTACGGCCGCGATGGCATCGGACCCTGCCGAGCGTACTCTTCCAGAATCCACGCCCTCTCCTGGGCGCTCGACGCCTCGTAACCGAGGCGGCGCTGCAATACGTTCGCGAAGTTCTCGATGATCGGGAGAGACGTGATCAACTGGACCGCCCCGGCCGGGCATGCGCCATCGCGAACAGCGTCGACAATTTTCATCGAGGCGGTATCGCGGCGACCTCGTCTCCGCGAAAGAATGTCGGCGACAAAGATGTTGATGTCGAGCGCGAGCCGGATGACCCGTTCGTCGCCTAAGGCCGGCAAAGTCGCGCCGCCTCGGCATCGATGGCCTCTTCGGTGTCCAGCTCGTGGTTGGTGTGGTGCTCTTGCTGATGTCGCGCGTCGATGATGCGCTCGTAGGCCAACAGCGCCGCCCGACCGATCGCCTTTGCGGCAAACTGTCGTTCGGCATCGTCGGCGATGCCGTCAATGGCGAAGAGTGCCCGGCGCGCGCCGGGCGATAAATCCAGCAGCGCCTTCAGGGCGACGGCCTGGATCTGCGAGATGGCACGGTTTTCGACGGCCGCGGTTGCTCGAACTCGCTCCATCGTGGCCTTGTCGAGGTGAGCACCCACAGTTCCGCTGGCCATCACCCATTCCTTTAGAAACTTAGGATATGATAAGACCCATGTAGGACTGTGTCAAATGTGCCATAAGGTTGTTTTGTAGTTAAGATTAACGCCATACGGGCGGAGGCGTGATTTATGAGATGACCAAGCGGACCATCGCGTATGTTGAACTTGCCGGTCGATCGGGCGAGAACCAAACACGCCGCCCCCCTCCTGCGGCGACGGAAACCTCCGCGATGGCGCTGACGATCTTCGACTGCGACGGTGTGCTGATCGACAGCGAGCCGCTGTCGATCCGAACCGAGGCCGCCTGCCTGGCGGACCTGGGAATCGTGGTCACGGAAATCGAGATCGCCGACCGCTATGTCGGGCTGAGCATGGCCGCCATGCTGACCGACCTCGAGGCGCGCTTCGGCCGGCCGCTGCCGGAGGATTTCGCCGAGACTTTGCGGCGGCGCACGGCCGCGGCGTTCGAGGCCTCGCTCGAGATCATGCCCGGCGTGCGAGACATGCTCGACGCCGTGCACGGCCGGAGCTGCGTCGCCTCCAGCAGCGCGCCCGATCGGCTGCA
>JBEKZK010000483.1:0-4470 GCA_049509935.1 Xanthobacteraceae bacterium
GCACGGCCGTCCTTCAGCACCACGAACGCCTTCGGCTTGAGGAGGTCGTCATGGTCCTTGCGGGCGATGACTGCGGCTGCGAGCACCGCCTCGTGCGACATCAGCGCGGCCTCGACCTCGAACGGCGACACCCAGACGCCGCTCACCTTGAACATGTCGTCGGTGCGTCCGCAATACTGATAGAAGCCGTCGCCGTCGCGCAGATATTTGTCGCCCGTATAGGTCCACTCGCCCGCGAAGGTGCGCCGCGTCTTGGCGCGCTGGTTCCAGTAGCCCTCGGCGCTCGAAGGCCCGCGCACCACCAGCTCGCCGATCTCTCCGGCGCCGAGCTCGGTGTCGTCCTCGGCGACGATCCTGGCGTCGTAGCCGGGCACCGGCTTGCCCGAGGTGCCGTAGCGGATCGCGTCCGTCCGGTTGCTCAGGAAGATGTGCAGCATCTCGGTCGAGCCGATGCCGTCGAGAATCTCGACGCCGACGATCTGGCGCCAGCGCTCGCAGATATGGGGCGGCAGTGCCTCGCCGGCGGACACGCACAGCCGCAGCCGGTCGGAACCGGCGCCGGCGCCGATGTCGCGATGCGCCAGCAGTCCCGCATAGAGCGCCGGCGAGCCGAAGAAGAGCGTGGGCCGATGCCGCCGCATCGTGTCGAGCACCGCGTCCGGAGTCGGCCGTCCGGGCAGCAGCACCGCGGCGGCGCCGACCGCCATCGGGAACGACATCGCGTTGCCGAGCCCGTAGGCGAAGAACAGTTTCGCCGCCGAAAAGACCACGTCCTCGGCGGTGATCCCGAGCACGCCCTCGCCATAGAGCCGCGCGGTCGCGATCAGGCTGGTGTGGACGTGCTTGACCCCCTTGGGATCGCCGGTCGAGCCCGACGAATAGAGCCAGAACGCCACCTCGTCCGACATCGTCTGTGCGGTCCACGGTTCGGGCGCGCCAAGCTCCAGCACGTCCTCGAAGCGGTGCGTGGCGAGCGTCCCGCAGCGGCAGTCGGCGCGCGGGTCGGCGCCCGCCACGATCACCAGACGCAACGAGGTCAGCCGATCGACGACCGGCTCGATCGACCCGATCAGGGACGGCGAGATCACCACCGCCTCGGCGCGGCTGTCCTCGAGGATGTAGGCGTACTGCTCGGGGTTGAGCAGCGTGTTGAGCGGGATCGGCACGATGCCGGCGCGGATCGCTCCCCAGAAGGCGACCGGATAGTCCACGGTGTCGAGCATCAGCAGGACGACGCGGCTTTCCTGGCGCAGCCCCAGCCGCATGAGGCCGCGCCCGAGCCGGCAGGTGGCGGCCTGCAGTGTGCCGTAGCTCAGGCTGCGCGCCGGGTCGGTGAACGCGACCTTGTCGGCCAGCCCGCGCACCACGGGGGCATCGACGAAATCGTCGACCGCGTTGTAGGGCTGGTGCAGCGCGTAGTCCGAGATCATGACGGTCCTCCCGACCTCCCGACGAGCATTTGTGCCGTTCCTCGCGCCCCTGTTATGATGCTTCTCGGCGATAATGCACCAACCCCTATGGCATTGTGCACTATGTTGCAAACCCGGGAGACCACATTGGCCACCTCTCGTCATGGCAAGCCGCGTCCGGCCGCACCGGAGCTCGACGCGTTCCTGGCGCGCCTGGGCGAGCGGGTGCGCACTATTCGCAGCCGGCGCGGCATGTCGCGAAAGGTTCTCGCCCGCCACTCCAAGGTGTCCGAGCGCTACCTGGCGCAGCTCGAGGCCGGCAGGGGCAACTGCTCGATCGTGCTGCTGCGGCGAATCGCCGGCGCGATGAGCGTGCCGGTGTCCGAGCTGGTCGACGAACGGCCGGAACGCTCGGTGGAAAGCCTGCTGCTGTCGCAGCTGGTGGACCGGCTGTCGCCGCCGCAGCTCAAGGAGGCGCGCGAGCTGCTGCTGTCACGCTTCGGCGGACCATCGAGCGAAGCCCGCCGCGACCGCATCGCGCTGATCGGGCTGCGTGGCGGCGGCAAGACCACGCTCGGCCGCATGCTCGCGGACACCATCGGCGTGCCGTTCATCGAGCTCGACCGCGAGATCGAGCAGCAGAGCGGCATGGCGCTGACCGCGATCTTCGAGATGTTCGGGCAGTCGACCTTCCGCCGCATGGAGCGTGCGGCGCTCGAAGCTGTGCTGCAGGCGCATCGGCGCTTCGTGCTGGCGACCGGCGGCAGCATCGTCACCGAGCCGGGCACGTTCGAGCTGCTGCTCACCTCGTGCCTGACCGTATGGGTGCGGGCGCGGCCGGGCGAGCACATGTCGCGGGTGATCGCGCAGGGCGACCTGCGCCCGATGGCGGACAATGCCCGCGCGATGGACGATCTGGTATCGATCCTGACCAGCCGCGAGCCGCTCTACGCCAAGGCGGATCTCGCCCTCGACACGTCCGGCCGGACCGCGGCGGAGAGCCGCGAGGACCTGCGGGACCTGCTGGGCGCGACCGCGTCGAACGTGGAGGCGGCGCTGCTCCTGAACGGCGCCATCGACGCCGCCCCGCTGGCCGCCGGCGCGGTCGTCCGGCCGCGACGGTGATCTCCCGTCGGACCGTTGAACCGTGCCGCGGCGCCTCGACGCCACGGAGGCTGCGATGACGCGCGCCCGCGTTCGTCTGAGCGTCGAGGACGCCCGCGAGCTGGCGGAAGGCGCGTTGCGTGGCATCGGATATGGTGCCGAGGACGCCCGCATCATCGCCGACCACGTGATCGATGCCGCGCTCTGCGGCTACGAATATTCGGGCCTCGCCAAGATCCTCAACGTGCCGGAGAGCCCGCACTTCCGGCAACCGCGCCGGCCCCTGAAGGTGCTGCGCGAGACCGATGTCTCGATCGCCTTCGACGGCGGCAACAATGTCGGCATGCTGGTGCTCCACCACGCGGCGGCGGCGGCGATCAGCAAGTCCGCCGCCCACGGCATTGCGCTGGTCTCGGTGACCGACGCGTGGATGAGCGGGCGCAGCGCCTACTACGTCGAGATGATCGCCAAAGCCGGCCTCGTCGCGATCCACACGGCGGGCAGCTCGCAGCTGGTGGCGCCGCCGGGCGGCACCCGGCCGGTTCTCGGAACCAATCCGATCGCGATCGCGGTCCCGTCGTCGCACGGGCCGGTCGTGCTCGACATGGGCACGTCGGCGTTCATGATGACCGAGGCGATGCTGCGCGAGCGGCTCCGCGAGCTGCTTCCCGAAGGCGTTGCGCTCGGTCCCGACGGCGAGCCGACCCGGGACCCGGCGCTGGCGCGACGCGGCGCCCTGCTGCCGTTCGGCGGCTACAAGGGCTTCGGCCTGGCGCTGATGATCCAGGCGCTGGGGCTGCTCGCCGGGTCCGGCGCGGATGCCGCCAGCGACTACGGTTATCTGTTCGTTGCCTTCAGGCCGGATCTCATCGGCCCGCACCAGGTGTTCGAGCGGCAGGTGACGGAGCTCATCGAACGCGTCAAGGCAACACCGCGGCAGCCCGGGGTCGACGAGATCCGCATCCCGTCGGAGCGGGCGTTCCGCCATCGCCAGCGCGCCCTGCGCGAAGGTCTGGAGATCGACCAGATGGTGGCGGATGAGCTCCGCGCCCTGAGCATGCGATCAGCAGAATCTTAGTTTGGAACGTTTCCCGGTTTGGAACGTTCCCGCGAGATTTTCGGGTGCCTAGCCGTCCGTCGAGGTAACTATACCTGGACGTGCAGCGCGATTTGCCGCAGCACGGCGCCACATTTCGGACCCCGCGCACATGATTTGAACAGGTCCGATCGCGCCGGGCGGTCGAATTTGCATCGAGCGACGACCACCTGATCAACCATCCCGGGTTCGGTTCTTCCTCACTGTCGTAGTTGGAGTATCACCAGATGTTAGCGTTCACTCTGCGAATTGGCTCGGCTCTCGCGTTGCTGGTCACCGGCGTCACGGCGGCTTCCGCACGTCAGCATTCCCATTCCGGCCATCGACATGCCGCGCTGCATCAAACGCAGCACCACTCCCGTCATCATCATCGTTACGCCGTCGCGCGTCACGATCGCGTCCGCCATCACCATGCCGACGATGTGGCCGGGGTGTCGCGGTCGTGCCTGACACCGGGCACCCGGAGCCTGCTCGATCGCGTCGAGGCTTCGTTCGGTCGGCTGCAGATCGTGTCGACGTGCCGGCCCGGCGCGGTGGTCGCCGGCACCGGACATCCCTCGCAGCACCGCTATGGCCGCGCCGTCGACTTCAACGCCCCGCCCGGCAGGAAGGCGGCGGTCGTCCAATGGCTGATCGCCAACAATCCGAGCGGCGGCACCATGACCTACGCCGACATGGGCCACATCCACATGGACACCGGCCCGCGGCATTTCGTCAGCCTCGGCAGCGGCGGCGCCGGGCATCACGCCCGCCACTCGGCGTCCGCGCGGCGCATGGCGCCGGCTTCCGGCGCCGTCGCCGCCCACGGTCGCGTCGAGGTCACGCGGTGGAGCCCGACCGGGTTTGGCGAGGCGGCGCCGC
>JBEKZK010000484.1:0-4451 GCA_049509935.1 Xanthobacteraceae bacterium
GAGGTCGCGCGGCTGATGGTCGACGCCGGCCTGGTGGTGCTGTGCGCCTTCATCTCGCCGTTCCGTGCCGACCGGCGCATGGTGCGCGAGCTGGTCGGGGCAAACGAGTTCCTCGAGGTGTTCGTCGACACCCCGCTCGGCGAATGCATGGCGCGCGATCCCAAGGGCCTCTATGCCAAGGCTCAGGCCGGCCGGGTGCGGCACGTCACCGGGCTCGATTCGCCCTACGAGCCACCGGAGGCGCCGGAGCTGCACCTCGTGACCACCGAGGCGACCGCCGAGCGGCTCGCCGAAGCGGTGGTCGCCGAGCTCGAACGGCGCGGCGCGATCGGCCGCTGAGACGGGCGTCATGTCCCGTTCGCCAAAATAGTCTCGGACGAGCCATAACCAGCGCCCTCCGCCTCGGCATCGGACCAGCGCCGATCAGTGTTTCCTCCCACCGTCTCGCCAGAACCTTTCTGCCAAACCCGATATTTCGCAGTTTCGCGTTTTGCGGCCAATCCGTGCGGTTGAATTTTTGCCACAATGCGAGAATGAAATACCTCCAGCTCTCGAGAGTCAGGTCCCGATCCCTCACAGATCCCCAACGTCCCCCAAGGGATCGGGACCACCAACAAACACGCGCACTTCATTCGAAAAGCTCAGGCTCCACGGCGACGGATAGACCTCCGGGATCACGGACCACCCGGCCGGGATGTCCCATCCCTCGAACGGCCAGAAATGCACCCGCTCGAATGCATGCCGTCGAACATGGCGCAGCCACGGCAGCCCGGCGCTAATCAGACGCGCCCGACCGTCCCTCGGAGGCCGCCATGGCAAGCTCGGCCTGCGCCAGCAGCCGTTCCTCGTGGTGCTTGTAGTAACGCCAGAATCCCACGGCAAACATCAGCGCGATCGCGAGCGCCGCCCAGCCGACCGGCCCGGCGATCCGGTGAATGGTCTCGCCGAGCAGGTAGCCGCCGAGCCCGAATACGGTTGCCCAGACGACTCCGCCGGCCGCGTTATAGAGGAGGAATTTGATCGGCGGCAGACCGTTCACGCCCGCCAGCAGCGCGGCGAGCGCGCGGAGCAGCGCGACGAACCGCCCGAAGAAGACGATCTTTCCACCGTGACGCGCGAACAGATAGCGCCCCAATGCTCTTTTTCTGGAATCGAGGCCGATCAGATGACCCCATCGTGAGAGAACCGCATCGCCGAACTCCCGGCCCGCCCAATAGCCGATATTGTCGCCCACGATCGCCCCGGCGGCCGCGGCAGCGATCACCAGCTCGATTTGGAGTGTGTGGCGGGTTCCGGCGTAGACCGCCGCGCTGACCAACGTCGTCTCGCCGGGAAGCGGCAGCCCGGCGCTTTCCATCATGACGATCAGCGCGATCGCCACGTAGCCGTAGCTGCCCACGATGTGGTGAATCCATTCGGCATCGATGAAACCCATGGTGCTATCGGCCTGTTGTCGCGCCGCGAACCGGCTCGACCGAACCTGCCGAAAATTCCCTCGGGTTTCAATGCCCACCAGGGGATGGTCCGATTTCCGAACAGGCTGGAATTGGCATCCGGCAAGCGCAATATTGCGCACAGGATCGCGTACACTTTCCATCCGACGGCGGCTGTGCCGAACGTGGACACGCCGGAACTATTCGCAGAGGACATTGATCTCCAATGACGGTCGCAGACCTCATATCGGCCGATCGCAAGCTCGACGGGGCCGGGCTGACCGACCGCGCGCTGCGCGGCGTCAGCGCGCTCGACCGGCTAGGCGTGCAGCCGGGCGACGTGATCGCCATCATGCTGCGCAACGATATCGCCTGGTTCGAGGCAATGCTGACGGTGCGCCTGGCCGGCTGCTATACCTGCCCGATCAACTGGCATTTCAAGGCTGAGACCGGCTACATCCTGCGCGACTGCGGCGCCTCGGTGCTGATCGTGCATGCCGATCTCCTGCCTCAGGTCGAGGAGGCGATCCCCGACCACACCAGGGTCATCGTGGTCGAGCCGTCGGCGCCGCTGCGCCAGGCCTTCGATCTGACGCCGGACCCGTGCCGGGTGCGGGCGGGCGCCGCCGAATGGGAGACCCTGCTGGCCGGGGCGCCGGCGTACGCAGGGGCGCCCCGGCCGACGCGCTTCGCCATCCCCTACTCGTCCGGCACCACCGGTCGGCCGAAGGGAATCCGCCGGGAGGCGATGAGCGAGGCGGCGGCCGCACAGGCGACCGCGACCACCCGCACCGCGATGGGCATCACCGAGGGCATGCGCACTGCCACAGTCGCGCCGCTATATCACAGCGCGCCGTTCGTCCACGGCCTCCACAGCCTGCTGGCCGCCGACCTGATCGTGATCCACCCGCGGCTCGATCCCGAGCTGCTGCTGGCCGACATCGAGCGCCACCGGCTCACCAACCTCTATCTGGTGCCGACCCACTATGTGCGGCTGCTGCGCCTGCCCGATGCGGTTAAGCGGCGCTACGACCTGAGCTCGATCCAGGTGGTCGCCAGCACCGGCTCGCCTTGCCCGCCGCAGGTCAAGCGCGCCATGATCGACTGGTGGGGCCCGGTGATCACCGAGGCCTATGCGAGCAGCGAGACCGGCTTCATCACGCTGTGCACCGCGCAGGACGCGCTGCGGCGGCCCGGGACCGCCGGCCGCCTGATCGAAGGCGCCGAGGCGCGCATCCTCGACGACGCCGGCCGCGAGCTGCCGCCGGGCCAGTCCGGCGTCATCTACTGCCGCCAGTCGGACTTGAGCGACTTCAGCTACATCAACAACGACGCGGCGCGCCGGCAGATCGACCACGACGGGCTGATCGGCGTCGGCGACATCGGCTATTTCGACAGCGAGGGCTACCTGTTCATCTGCGACCGCAAGGCCGACATGGTGATCTCAGGTGGTGTCAACATCTATCCGGCCGAGATCGAGGCGACGCTGATCACCATGCCGGGGGTCGGCGACTGCGCGGTGTTCGGCATCCCCGATCAGGAGTTCGGCGAGGCGCTGGCCGCCCATATCCAGCCGCACGACGGCGCCGTGATCGAGCCCGACGCGGTTCGCGCCTTCCTGCGCCGGCACCTCGCCGACTACAAGGTGCCGCGCGTCATCGCGTTCGCCGCCGAGCTGCCGCGCGAGGAGAGCGGCAAGATCTTCAAGCGCAAGCTGCGCGAGCCCTACTGGCGCGACGCCGGACGAAGCATCTGATGTTCGACCAGCTCGGCGCCACCATCTGGAGCGCGACCACCTGGGTCATTCCCTTGATCATCGCGATCACGTTTCACGAGGCATCGCACGGATTCGTGGCGCGGCTGTGCGGCGATGATACGGCCTGGCGGCTCGGCCGCGTCACCTTCAATCCCTTGAAGCACATCGATCCCGTCGGCACCGTCCTGCTGCCGGCGCTGCTGCTCTTGATGCATTCGCCGTTCCTCTTTGGCTACGCCAAGCCGGTGCCGGTCGACTTTCGCGCGCTGCGCCATCCGCGCCTCGACTCGATCTGGGTCGCCGGGGCCGGTCCCGCCATGAATCTGGCGCTGGCCATAGCGGCCGCGCTCGCGTTCCACCTCGTCCTCCACGCGCCGGATGCGATCGCGCCATGGATTGCCCAGAACCTCGAGAATGCGCTGGTGATCAACGTCCTGCTTGCGATCTTCAACCTGCTGCCGATTCCCCCGCTGGACGGCGGGCGCATCGCCGTGGCTGCGCTGCCGCGCGCGCTGGGAGAGCCGCTCGCGCGGCTGGAGCCCTACGGCATGATGATCCTGGTCGGCGTGCTCTTCATTCTGCCACTGCTCGGTGCACAGCTCGGTCTCGATCTCGGCATCGTCTGGCAGATGGTCAGTCGTGCGACCAGCATCGTCATCCGGGTGATCGTCGTGCTGACGGGCAATGGCTAACGGCGCTCCGTCAAAAATTCGTGTCCGGCGGCTCGACGCAGTCCACCTTGTGGTCCGGAGCATAATCGATCGACAGGCTGAGGCGCTTCTGATCGACAACGAAAGCCCTCTTGATGCGGGGTACTGATCCCGCACCCGGGGATTTGAGCACGTGATTGAGCGCGCTGGCCGCATCCTCCTGCGTCCCGCCGTCGATGTCTTCCTGTGCGACCAGGCGCTGGACCCGGAGATCGACTTTGAGCTTCTGGTGGGGAACATTCATATCGATCAGGCTCGAGCACATTCTCGGGGCGTAGCGGCCCAGAAACGCGCTGACGGCTGCTTCGGTGCTCAGCCCCGCGGCTGGGGCATCCGCAAGGACCTCGGCGGGAAGCACCACCGAAACAGCGCCGGTCCCGATGATCGTAATGGCGGGATGGCCGTGGCGCGGACTTGCATCGTCCGGCCAAGCCTCCGCGAGCCAGTCCGCATTCGCGGGATTCACGAGGCCCAACGCGAGGAGGACTGACGAAAAACCACGCATTGCGCAATCTCCTTGTCCTCGGTCGCTATGCGAGCACCGATGAACGA
>JBEKZK010000485.1:0-4450 GCA_049509935.1 Xanthobacteraceae bacterium
CCCCGCAGCACAATAGCCGTGGCGTCGTCCAACGCTATCTTGGCTTTTGGGATTGCAACCCGGCGACGCTCATTCCGTTGTCGCCCAAAGATTCTGCTCCGCTCTACGTCGAGATGATGGGTGGCTCGGAAAAAATCATCGCCCGGGGGCGGCAATTGCACGACGAGGGGCGGTACCTTCACGCTCAGGAAATCGTCAACAAGTTGGTGCAAGCCGAACCGCAAAATCAAACTGCCAAGGACTTGCTTGCGGACATTTTCGAGCAACTCGGATATCAGCAGGAAAATCCAGGTTTGCGAAACAGCTACCTTGCCGCCGCCTATGAGCTCCGAACCGGGATACCTCAAGGGCAAACCGCTGATTCGAGCAGCCCTGACATAGTGCGAGCCATGTCGACGGAATTGTTCCTCAATTTCCTGGGCATTCGGATGGACGGCCGCAAGGCCGAAGGCATGCGGTTCACCATGAATCTCATCACACCGGACAACGGGGAAAAATTCATCGTCGAGTTGGAGAACGCCACTCTTACCAACATCAAGGGCTTTCTGGCCGAAAAACCCGACCTGTCTCTGACGATAAACCGCTCGGACCTGGAGCAAACGATGATTGGCGCGAAGCCGCTCGAAGCGCAGATCGCGGACGGGACGGCCAAGGTTCAAGGCGACGCCAGCGTGCTGCAGAAGCTTGCCGCTACTATGGTGGATTTTGACCCGCGCTTTGAGATCATGCCCGGGACAAAGCTCCGGCCGGACATGGTCGCGCATGCGGATCCGTACGAGGCGGTGCCGCGACATACCATCGCGGAATAGCAGTGTTTACAGGTCACCGTAGCGCGAGAATCGCGACCTATTTGAGTAGCCAGCATGCTCGACGACGGATGTAGATGCTCCACGACGTCTGCCAGGGAAAGCCAAATGATGTCCCGAACGATTTTCATCGTCGCGATTTTGCTTGCGGCCGGTGGGCTCGCGTCCGCCGCTCGCGCCCAAGACAATGCGCCAGCGAATGCCAGCTCGACGATGTTCCAGAATGTGCGCATCTTCGATGGCAAAGGCGCTTCGCTCTCCGCACCGTCCAATGTACTGATCAAAGGCAATGTCATCGAGCGCATCTCGACGGAGCCGATCGTGGCAGAGCCTGGCGTGACCACAATCGCCGGGAACGGGCGAACGCTGATGCCCGGCCTGATCGACGCACACTGGCATGCAATGCTGATCCGGCAGAATCCCTCCCAGGCGATTGTCGGTGATGTTGGATACAACAATATTGCGGCCGGCGTTGAGGCGACCGATACACTCATGCGCGGCTTCACCACCGTCCGCGACGTTGGCGGTCCCGTATTCGGACTAAAGGCTGCTGTCGACACAGGATTGATCGCCGGGTCCCGTATCTACCCCTCGGGAGCAATGATCACGGTGACGAGTGGACACGGGGATTTCCGCCAGTTGTCGGAACTGCCGCGGACGATCGGCGGCATGCTCAGCCGCATGGAGCAGATTGGCGGCAGCATGATCGCCGACAGCCCCGACGAGGTTCGCGTCCGCGTCCGCGAGCAACTCATGCAGGGTGCCTCCCAAATCAAACTGACGGCGGGAGGCGGTGTTTCCTCACCGTTCAGTCCGATCGACGTAACGACTTTCACGGAAGCGGAACTGCGGGCGGCTGTTGAAGCGGCCGAGAATTGGGGCACCTACGTCACCGTGCATGCCTTTACGCCCGCGGCGATTCAGCGAGCGATTGCCGCCGGTGTGAAGTGTATCGAGCACGGCTTCCTGATGGACGAGGCCACCGCCAAGCTGATCGCCGAGAAGGGCGTGTGGTTGAGTCTGCAGCCTCTCCCCGAGGAGTTGAGACAAGGCTTTCCGGCAGGCTCGGTCCAACGCGCGAAGGCTGATGAAGTCTGGCCTGGCATAGCCCGAGCATACGAGCTGGCAAAGAAATACAAGCTCAAGACGGCGTGGGGCACCGACGTCCTGTTCTCCCAGGCGCTGGCACGGCAACAGGGGGCAATCCTGGCCTCGCTTGTCCGCTGGTACAGTCCCGCCGAGGCGCTCGCAATGGCGACCGGGACCAACGCCGAACTGCTGGCATTGTCCGGCCAGCGCAATCCCTATCCTGGCAAGCTCGGCGTCGTGGAACAGGGCGCACTTGCCGATCTGCTGCTGATCGACGGCAATCCACTGGAGAATATCAACCTGATTGCCGACCCCGCCAAGAACTTCAAGGTTATCATGAAGAATGGGCGGGTATACAAGAATGCCCCGTGACCATGACCACTCCGCTCGGCTCAGTCCCTTGTTGGCACCAAGCGAACGTGCCATCACCCCTCCGCTCCGACCGGTCTCGAATAGACAGCCGACCTGCGGGGGCATCCCTGCCTGAGCAACGTCGACGAGGGCCGCTCCTCCGATGGTCTCAGATGGGTCACACCCCGCCCAGGGCCCGCACCGCGAAGGCGCTCGCCAGCATGCCGAAGACGTAGAGCGGAACGCCGAAGCCGCTGTACCACAGCGCCTTCTCGACCGGCGCCGCGAGGAAGCGTGCCATCAAGGCGAGCTGCGCGGCGAGTAGCAGCGTGACGATGCCGGCGTGGACCGGCTGCTCCCAGTGCACCAGCAGCGCGATCACGATGACCTGCGGGGCCGCCATGATGGCGCAGGCCGTGCGCGCGGCGCCGTCGACCCCGAGCATGACCGGGAGCGAAGCGATGCCGGTCTGCCGATCACCCTTGATCGACTTGAAATCGTTCAAGGTCATGATGCCGTGCGCGCCGACGCTGTAGAGCAGCGCCAGCACCAGGACCGGCGCGGGCGGAAGCGCACCGCCCAGCATGGCGGCGGCGCCGGTGACCCAGGCGAGGCCCTCGTAGGAGAAGCCGCACGCCGCGTTCCCCCACCAGCCGTTGCGCTTGAGCCGCAACGGCGGGGCGCTGTAGGCCCAGGCGAGCGCGAGGCCGATGATGGCGGCGACCAGCACCCATCGCCCGAGGGTGGCGGCGACCAGCAGCGACAGCAGCGTCCAGACGAACGCAATATAGAGCCCCCATCGGCCGGGAATGCGGCCGGACGGAATCGGCCGGTTCGGCTCGTTGATGGCATCGACGTCGCGATCATACCAGTCGTTGATCGCCTGACTCATGGCGCAGACCAGCGGCCCCGCCAGGATGATGCCGATGAGGGCGATCGGCCAGTGCGCGATGATCGGCACGCCGGACGAGACCACGCCGCAGGCGAACGCCCACATCGGGGGAAACCAGGTGATCGGCTTGAGCAGCTCGAGGACGGCGGACGGCGCGGGCAACGTGGTGGAACGCATGGAAGACGAAGCCCTCGTGCAAGCGACCGATGCCGGGGTCCTGCGCGCCGTCCCGGGCCTTCATCAGTACACCGCGGCGCGCTATCCCGCCAGCAGCGGAAAGGTGACGCCGAGCGCCCAGGCGAAAGCCACCGCGTTGGCCGCTCCGGCCACGAAGGGATGACCCGTCCGTCGGTAGATCCACGCGCTGAACAGGCCGTAGACCAGGAGGAATGCCACGATGACGGGCACGATGATGATGAGGAAGAACAGCCGCTCGAAATCGAGCGCGACGGCGATCGCGAGCGAGACGACGAAGGCGACCTTGGACGCCACATAGGCGCCGCGGGCGGCTCCCGGTCCGCGGGTCAGCCACTCGTCGCTCAGGAAGAAGAGGAGCGTGCCGGCCAGCATCGCCAGCATCAGGAGGATGCGGTGCGGCCCGGGAACGAACGAGGTGACGAAGCTGTCGATCGGCCAGACCAGCCCGACGAAGCCGAAGCCGATCGCGGCGAGCGATGCGCACGCCAGTGCATGTCCCGGCGAAGTGGAACCGGTTCGCCGAGCGAGGACATGCGCCGAGGAAGAGTCTACGGCGCTTCCCGGGTCGAGGCGCCGCAGCGAGTGGTTCACCATGACCGGGAAGCGCCGTAGCGCCGAGGCTGGGACCGGGCCCGGCAACGCGGCGATCCCGCGCCGCCGCAACCAGACCAGGCAGATCGCGGTGATCAGCCCGTACATCGCGAAATGCGCCGCCAGATAGTCGCCGACCAGGACGGGAAGAAAGTGGGTCGGCAGAGCACGCAGCAGCAGCGGCGTCGCGACCATCGGGACCAGCAACGGCATCCACAGCCGGCCCCAGCCGAGTCCGGCTCCCACCGCCGGCACGGCGACGCGGGGCAGCAGCCCCGACAGCGGGCGCGCCAGCAGCACGACGGCTGCCACCAGCAGCAGGATCCAGGGTCCGCGCCCGTCGAGGACCGGCGGCGCGGTTCGTAGCATCCCGAATGTCTGATCGAGCCAGCCGAGCGCCTCGCGCATGCTGTCCTGACTGTAGAGCACGCTGGCGTGCTCGACATGGGCGCTGAAGGCGACCCGCCGGCCGGTTCCCAGCGCGATCTCGCCGTAAGTGACGCCCGGCTTCGGCTCGACCGGC
>JBEKZK010000486.1:0-4448 GCA_049509935.1 Xanthobacteraceae bacterium
CGGAGCCCGATCACCTCGGACGACGCGGTGAGCGTATCGCCCGGATAGACCGGACTCAGGAATCGTCCGGCGGCGTAGCCGAGATTGGCGACCGCATTGAGCGAGATGTCCGGCACCGTCTTGCCGAACACCACGTGGAACACCAGCAGATCGTCGATCGGCGCCCGCGCATAGCCGATCTCGGCGGCGAAGCGATCGGACGACTGCACGGCGAAGCGCGATCCGTAGAGCGCCGCGTACAGCGCAACGTCGCCCGGCCCGAGGGTGCGCGGCGTCGCGTGCCGGATCACCTGGCCGATGCGGAAATCCTCGAAGAAGTTGCCGGCGCTGGTCTTGGCTGTGGTCATCGGATCGTCGACCGCTCGGTGACAGGGCGTTTCAGGTTATCATCCCGCAGCGGCAAGGGGAGCCCGCACTTTGGGCACCGCCGGCCGGCAGTCGACACCGGACCCGCAACAGCGCAGCCCACCGGAGCTTCCATGACGCGCCGACTGATCTCCACCGGCTCCCCGTTCGAGAGCGCGTTCGGCTACAGCCGGGCGGTGGTCGACGGCGACTTCGTGTTCGTCTCCGGCACTACCGGCTACGACTACGCCACCATGCGGATGCCGGATTTGGTCGAGGAGCAGACCCGCAACTGCTTCGCGACGATCGCCGCCACCCTGGCGGAGGCCGGCTTCCGGCTGGCCGACGTCGTCCGCGCCACCTACTATGTCGTCGCCGCCAGCGATGCCGAGCGCGTGCTGGCGGTGTGCGGCGAGCACTTCCGCGACATCCGCCCGGCCGCCACCATCCTGGTGGTCGGCGGACTGCTGAAGCCCGAGATGCGGGTGGAGATCGAGGTCACGGCCAGGCGGCAGTCCGGTTGAAACGGATTCGGCTGCAGATCGTATAGTGCCGACGAGCGCCACGGTGGACGGAGACATCCGTTCGGCGCTCCTGCCGAAGTGATCCGGCGTGCATCGACGTGATCGGCAGAGAGCCGGATCATGCGCTATGAAGGCGTCCCGGGCTGTCGGCTCGGCCCCTTCCGACAATGGAGCGAGCATGTCGAGCGTCGTCGCCGATATCGCGGAAACCGAGGCGCCGTTACGATCCGCCACGATCCACCCGGTGTGGGTACGCGTGACCCATTGGATCAACGTGGTGGCGATCCTGTTGATGATCGCCTCGGGCTGGCGCATCTACGATGCCTCCCCGCTGTTTGCGTTCACGTTCCCGCCGGCGCTGACCATCGGCGGCTGGCTCGCCGGCGCCCTGCTCTGGCATTTCGCCGCGATGTGGCTGCTGGTGGGCAACGGCATCGTCTATGTGACGCTGGGGATCCTGACCGGCCGCTTTCGCCGGAAATTCCTGCCGCTGCGGCCGTCCGCCGTGGTGTCGGACCTGCGCGCCGCCCTGACCGGCCGGCTCGCCCACGACGATCTCAGCGTCTACAACGCGGTGCAGAAGCTGCTCTATGGCGGCGTCATCCTGGCCGGCATCGTCATCGTGGCGTCCGGCCTCGCCGTGTGGAAGCCGGTGCAGCTGTGGTGGCTGTCGGGCCCGCTCGGCGGCTACGAGGGCGCCCGCATCGTGCACTTTCTCGCCATGTCGGCGATCGCGCTGTTCATTGTGGTCCACGTCGTCATGGCCTTCCTGGTGCCGCGCAGCCTGCGCGCCATGATCGTCGGGCGTTAGGAGCAATTTCCATGACCGGTCCCATCAACAAACTGTCGAGCTCCGATGCCCGCGCGCTGATTCGCGATGCCGGCCGGGTGGCGCCCGACCCGACGCGGCGCCTGTTCCTGCGCGGCGCCGCAAGCGTCGGTGCGCTCGCATTCCTGACCGGCTGCGACATCCTCGATGGTCCGTCCTCCGAGCAGGCGCTGCGGGCGATCTCGCGCTTCAACGACCGGGCGCAGGCCTGGCTGTTCAGCCCCGGCCGCCTGGCGCCGACCTATCCGGAGAGCGCCATCACCCGCCCGTTTCCGTTCAACGCCTACTACGACGAGGACGAGGCGCCGGAAGTCGACGCCGAGGGTTTCGAGCTGAAAGTTGGCGGCCTCGTCGACGACAAGAGTCCGTGGCCGCTGGAAAAGCTCTACGCGCTGCCGCAGGAGACCCAGATCACCCGCCACGTCTGCATCGAGGGCTGGAGCGCGATTGGAAAGTGGACCGGCACGCCGCTGCGCGGGTTTCTCGAGCGCATCGGCGCCGACCTGCGCGCCAACTACGTGCACTTCCGTTGCGCCGAGGGCTATTCGACCTCGATCGACATGCCGACCGCGCTGCACCCGCAGACCCAGATCACGTTCCGCTTCGCCGACGAGATCCTGCCGCGCAAGTACGGCTTCCCGATGAAGGTCCGCATCCCGACCAAGCTCGGCTTCAAGAACCCCAAGCACGTCGTCGAGATGACCGTCGGCAACAAGTACACCGGCGGCTACTGGGAGAACCAGGGCTACAACTGGTTCAGCGGGCTGTGAGGGGGGCGGGCGACCATTGGGCCATCGGCGGCCATCATCCACCGAGAAAGCGGGGGCCGAGCCGGCTGACCCGAGCACTTACCTGCGGCTGAGCGATCTGATGCCGCTCCGCACCGACGCGCCGAGCAGCCTGTCGTGGAATTGCTGACGCGCCCAAGCGCAGTCCGCGTACATGGTTGGTTCGATCCAAAAACACCCGAAAAGGGCAGGGTGCAGTCCCGATCGCTCAATTTCCCAGGCGAGCAGCTCGGACTTGCGCCGGAAAAACCACGAGCCGAACTCCCGCACCTGCTCCAGGGGAATAATGTACCCGCCGAGGCCAAATACCGGGCTTTCATTGTATTTAGGTTCGCTTCGGCCGATGAACGGCCCAATGTGGCCAAATTCATCCAGGTAGGCCACGAAATAAGGCATTGGATTACTTTGGGCGAGGCGCCAAATACGCGAGAGCCCCCTTGCGGGGGCTCTCGGAATTGCCAGCGACACGCGCTAGCAGGCTTTACTAATGCACCGAATGTGGACTAGTCCCGTTGAAAATCAAGTTCCAGGTTCACCTCTCGACACCGGCCGTCACCCCTCCTCTGTCGGCGCTGTCCAGCCGGGCGCGGTGAGGCGGCGCCGCCCGTCTGACGAGCGCCGGATCCCCGGCTCGTCGAGGCGCTCGCGGTCCCACAGCTGGCAGGTCACCTGCTTGTGCTTCTGGTCGAGCCCCTCGCAGTAGTTGGTGAACTCGCACACCCGCACCTCGTCGCCACGCCCGAGCGAGAGCTTGCGGAACCAGTCCGGATCGGCGAGCGACTGGCGAGCGGCGCCGATGATGTCGCAGACGCCGTCGGACAATGCGGCCTCGGCCATCTCGAAATTATGGATGCCCCCGGCGCCGACCACCGGCACGTCGCAGCCTGCGGCGCGGACGGCGCGGCGGATCGCGGCGGTCGGCGGGAGGTTGCGCCCGAACGGTCCGCGCTCGTCGGAGATGAACTGCGGCATGCACTCGTAGCCGCTGGGGCCCGTATACGGATAGGCCGCCTGCCCGACGCCGGGCTGCTTGGCGTCGTCGAACTTGCCGCCCCGCGAGGTCGAGAGAAAGTCCATGCCGGCCTGCGCGAACGCGACCCCGAAGAAGGTCGCGTCCTCGACCCCGCTTCCGCCCGGCACGCATTCCTCGGCGAGGAAGCGGCAGCCGACCACGACGTCCTGGCCGACGCGTT
The DNA here is from genome assembly GCA_049509935.1 of Xanthobacteraceae bacterium. GTDB lineage: Bacteria > Pseudomonadota > Alphaproteobacteria > Rhizobiales > Xanthobacteraceae > AP-16. The sequence goes on from JBEKZK010000486.1 coordinate 3,680, forward strand.
CCCGCACCCGCCGATAGACTTCGATCGGCAGCCGCACCCGGTTCTCGCGAGATCCGCCGTACCCGTCGCGGCGGTCGTTGGTGGCGGAGAGAAACGACGCCATCGTGTAGGCGTGGGCGTAGTGGAGCTCGACGCCGTCGAATCCCGCCGCCGCGGCCCTCGCTGCTGCCGCCGCGAACAGCTCGGGCAGGACCTTGGGCAGTTCCCGCACATGGACGAGCGTGGTGTCGGTCACCCGCTCGCGATAGCCGAACTGGAGGGATTCGAGCTCCCGTGCATCGAGCACCCGCGCAAGCTCGGCGGCCGGCATGGCGGCGAGCCGGGCGCGGATCTCGCCGTCACCGAGGGCCGCCCCAGGGACCGAATCCCGGAAGGCGGCGCGGTGCCGATCGGTCAGCACGAGAAATCGGGCGAAGAAATTCTTCGCGTCAGGGCGGCGCCGGATCGCCAGGAAATCGATGAGCTGGATGAGCAGCCGGGTATGTCCCCGGCTTTCCGTCCGCACGGTGTCCACCAGCCTGGTCAGGCCCGGGATGGTGCGGTCATGGCCGATGCGCAGCAGCGGACCGCTCGGGATGTCGCGGATGCCGGTCGCCTCGACGACGATCGCGCCCGGCCGGCCGCGGGCGAAGCGGGCGTACCAGTCGATCACCGCGTCGGTGACGAAGCCGTCGTCGGTCGCGCGCCATGGCACCATGGCGGGAACCCAGGTGCGCTGCTCGAGCATCGTCGGACCGAGGCGCACCGGGGAGAACAGGCGCGACGATTG
>JBEKZK010000487.1:0-4437 GCA_049509935.1 Xanthobacteraceae bacterium
CCAGCGCGGCGAGCGTCGTATAGAGGATGGTCGCCCGGCCGCGCCACAGCGCGGCGGCGATCTTGCTGAAATCAATCTGCGAAAGCGGCGACGGACCGACGGTGAAATCGCCGGTTCCAACGACTGCTGATCTGATCTGGCGCGGCGCTTCGAACATTCGGCACTCGAATGTCTTTCCATTTCTCTGCGGCGAGCGGCGCCGGGCGGCCGGTGTGGGCGGCCTTGAGGTCTCGGCGAAAAAAGCCCGCCACGCGCCTACTCAACGTGCATGCGGCCTGCCATGTCCAGACTTTCTAGTATGGTTAATCAATCCATAAAGCGTCAAGGTTAATAGGTGGTGTACGCGTCCACGGCGGCGCTCAGAGACGGCGTAAAAGCCCCGAAATCGCCGCCGCGATCAGCAGCACCACGACGATCGGAATCCAGATCAAGGCTGCGCCGACCAGGATGAGCAGCATGACGCCGGCGAACAGGCCGACCACCAGCATCAACAGCGCAAAGCCGAACGGTCCGATGCGGGTGACATAGATCCGATGCGTGCCGCGCCCGGCATCGCCATAGCGCGGCGGCGGCCAACCGCCGCCACGGTCCGGCGGAAGAATTTCCGGCTCGGCCCGCGACCGCTCCGGTTTGTCTGATTTGTCGGCCATGATGGCTCGCTTTGCCGCGTGCGCCGATTATGGAACGTTTGCCGACACCATCACAAGCGGGCGCTACGCGGCGCGCTATTGACCTGCTCGCGGGCAAAGCCGGCGGTGGCGGCGTAGCCGCGCACGATCGCCTTGCGCTCCTCGAAGGACAGCACGGCGTCGATATTGGCAAAGCCATCCGGCGCCAGCGCCTCGACCGCGTCGATGACGCCTTCCGGCCCGCCGGTGCGGTTCATGCGCACGATCTGCGCTGTTGGCGGCTGTCGTTCCTGCTCGTAGGCCCACAGTGCATGAACAGGGTGTTCGGCGGCAACCAGGCGGTCGGCGAGCGCGCGCGCATCGAGAATGGCCTGCGAGGCGCCGTTCGAGCCGACCGGATACATCGGATGCGCCGCGTCGCCGAGCAGCGTGACGCGGCCATGCGACCAGCGCGGCAACGGATCGCGATCGCACATCGGATATTCCCAGAACTCGGATGTCGCCTCGATGATGCGCATGGCGTCGACGTGCGGGATGAGAAAACGCTGGACGTGGGGCATCAGATCCTCGAACCGCCCGGGGCTCGACCAGTTCTCGCGCCGCGGCGGCGGCGCCGACCCGTCGGCGATCTTCGCCACCACCGCCCAGTTGGTCAGCCGGCGGTCCGGCCGCGAGCCCTCGGCGATCGGGTAGACCACGAATTTCGCCCGCATCCCGCCGGCGATGATCATCGAGCGGCCGGTCAGGAACGCCGGCCAGTCGATGGCGCCGCGCCACAGCATGAGGCCGTTCCAGCGCACCGGCCCCTCGTCGGGGTAGAGCTTTTCGCGCACGACCGAATGGATGCCGTCGGCGCCGACCAGCACGTCGGCGCAGGCGGTGGCGCGATGCGAGCCGCCACGATCGAAGAAGTACGCCGTGACGCCGCTCTCGTCCTGGGTGAATGCGCCGAGCCGATGGCCGGTATGGATACGGGATTCGCCGATGCGCGCCCGCACCGCCTGGTAGATCACCTTCTGCAGCCGGCCGCGATGGATCGAGAACTGAGGCACGTCGTAGCCGGCGTCGAGCCCGCGCGGCTCGCGCCAGATCTCCTGGCCGAAGCGGTTGGTATAGATGAGCTCGAAGGTGCGGATGCCCGCCTCGTCGAGGCGCTCGAGCAGTCCGAGCTCCTTCAACTCGCGGATGGCGTGGGGCAGCGTGTTGATGCCGACGCCGAGCTCGCGGACCGCGTCGGCCTGCTCGAAAATCTCGCAGGAGATCCCGCGCGCGTGCAGCATCAGCGCCGTGACCAGCCCGCCGATGCCGCCCCCCACGATGATGACCTTCATGACGCCCTCGAAACGCGATCTCCGGGACCGATAGTGCCCCGCGCGCGGTCGCCGGCGCAACCGTGGCGTCACGTTATGGTCAAGGGGACGCTCATCCCTGCATGCGGACCACCGTGATGCTGGACTCGTCGCGCTTCGGCCGCGGATCGGAGAGCTTCTGCCCGGTGATCATGAACTGCACGAATTCGGCGATGTTGGTCGCGTGATCACCCATGCGCTCGAGGTTCTTGGCGCACAGGATCAGCTGGGTGCAACAGCCGACGCGGTCCGGGTCCGCCATCATGTCGACGAGCAGCTCGCGGAACACCGAGGTATGCAGATGATCGATCTCCTCGTCTGCGGTCCACACCGCGAGCGCCTTGCGGGCATCGCGCGAAGCAAAGCTCTCGAGCACGGCACGGAGCTGCCTGCGCACCAGGCTCGCCATCACCTCAACGCGACGGACCGCACGGCCGGGCCCCGGTGCCCCGATGTCGGCGACCCGACGGGCGATGTTCTTGGCGAGATCGCCGAACCGCTCGAGCTCGTTGGCGATGCGGAACATGGCGATGAGCTCGCGCAGGTCGACCGCGACCGGCTGGCGGCGGACGATGGTCAGGATCGATCTTTCCTCGATGCCGTGGCAGATCGCGTCGATCCTCCGATCGCGCTCGACGACGCTGCGGGCCAGATCGCAATCGCCGTGGGCAAGCGCCAGGACCGCATCGGTCACGGCCTCGACGACGAGGCCGCCCATCTCGGCGATATCCGACCGCAGGGTCGCAAGATCGGCATCGAACGCCGTCGACGTATGGTCGGACATCATCTCAACTCCCGTCACGCCACAACACGTCGTCATGCAACCGGACGGCGCCGTCGCGCACGATCACGCGAGCCAAGCTTCATCCCCGTCTCCCCGCCGGCGGCCGCCGCAACAGTGTCACGCGTCCGCGCCAAGCGATAGGTGTTAAGCTGTGCCGGAGAGAGATCGTCATTGGCCGAGGAGAGCTCGATGCATCCGCGCTGGTTCCTCGTCGCGCTCGCCGTCGCCCTGTCGTTCCCGATCCTGATCGTTCGCGGGCAGACCGCCTCCGACAAGGTGCTGACCGGCAAGGCAGCGTTCGGCGACTGGCGCGGCGATCTGCCGGGACTGCGCCGGAAGATCACGGCGGCCGATCTGCCGGCTCCCTACGCGACCCGCTCGGCCAGCAATTTCAGCAGCGAGGTGGCGAAACCCCGCGACGCGCAGCCGAAAGTGCCATCCGGCTTCACCATTCGGGTATTCGCCAACGGTCTGGCCGGCCCGCGGATCATCCGTGCGGCGCCGAACGGCGACATTTTTGTCGCGGAGACCGGCGCCGGACGCATCCGCGTCCTGCGGCCATCGGACAACGGCGAGACCGCGAAGCTGACCGAGGTGTTCGCCTCCGGGCTGCACGGGCCGTTCGGCATCGCGTTCTATCCGAACGGCTCCGAGCCCGAATGGCTGTATGTGGCGAACAACGACTCGGTGGTGCGCTTCGCCTATCGGGGCGGCGACACGAAGGCACGCGGTGCGCCCGAGGTCGTGGTGCCGGACATCCCGGGCGGGCGCGGGCATTCGACCCGCGACCTGGCGTTCTCGCTCGACGGCACCAGGATGTTCGTCTCGGCCGGCTCGTCGTCCAATGCGGCGGAGGGAACACGCCCGCTCGAAGGCGCCGCCCTGCAGGAGTTCGAAGCCCTGCATGGGGTCGGTGCATCGGCCGGCGCCGAGACCGACCGCGCGGACGTGCTGGTGTTCGATCCGCAGGGCGGCAGCCGGCGGGTCTTTGCGACCGGCATCCGCAACTGTGTCGGCCTCGCGGTGCAGCCAGGAGCCGGCGACCTGTGGTGCTCGACCAACGAGCGTGACGGGCTCGGCGACGACGTGCCGCCGGACTACATCACGCGGGTGCGCGAGGGCGGCTTCTACGGTTGGCCGTGGTACTATATCGGGGACAACGAGGATCCGCGTCACGCCGGCGAGCGGCCCGACCTCAAGGGCAAGGTGATCGTTCCGGACGTGCTGCTTCAGGCGCATTCGGCCTCGCTCGGCCTGACCTTCTACCAGGGTCAGCAATTCCCGGCGGACCATGTCGGCAACGCGTTTGCGGCCGAGCACGGCTCCTGGAACCGGTCCAAGCGCACCGGCTACAAGGTGGTCCGGGTGATCGTAAAGGACGGTGTACCGACCGGCGAATACGAGGATTTCGTCACCGGTTTCGTGGTCGGCGAGGCCAGCGTCTGGGGCCGGCCGGTCGGCGTCACCGTGGCGCGCGACGGGTCGCTGCTGGTCTCCGAGGACGCCAACGGCACGATCTGGCGGGTTTCATATGCGGCCCCGTGACGTCCTACGATGCGCGCTCCCCCCTGCGCCGGGCCGCGCGGGCGGCGAGGAATTTCGTCATCTCGCGCCGCGGCTCGTCGGTCGCGAACGACGCCGCGAAGGCGTCGATGCCGGCGCTGACCGCGGCGCG
>JBEKZK010000488.1:0-4437 GCA_049509935.1 Xanthobacteraceae bacterium
CCGCCGGTACTATTTCGTCTACGCGGTTGACGACGACGGCGGCGAATGGACCGGTGAGGCGTTCATGTGCACGCGCAACACCAAGTTCACCATTCGCGGATTCGAGGACTGCCTCGAGCGCGGATACGACAAGACCGGCTTCTTAGAGGTCGACACCGGCAGGAAGCCATCCGTGACCGTGGAGCTCACGGATTCGTCACGCCGCTGATCCCCACCTTGCCACGCGGGATCGAGCTCGCGGGCAATGAGATAGTCCCGAAAAGCGACGGATCCTCGATGAATTTTGCCAGCGACAACACCGCCGGGATCGCGCCGGCGATCCTCGACGCCATCGCCCGGGCGAACGACGGGTTTGCGCCCGGGTACGGCGATGATGCGACGACCAAAGATGTCGAGCGGCGGCTGTCGGAGCTGTTCGAGCGCGAGGTCGCAGCCTTCCTGGTGCCGACCGGGACCGCCGCCAATGCGCTGGCGATCGCCCAGATCACGCCGCCGTGGGGGGCGGTGCTGTGCCACGCCGAGTGCCACCTCGCGGTCGACGAATGCGGGGCGCCGGAATTCTTCGGCGGCGGGCTGAAGCTCGTCGGGCTGCCCGGCGAGGCCTGCAAGCTCGGCGCCGGGACGGTGGCGGCGGCGCTCGGGCGCGGTCCGTGGGGCGGCCCGCACCACGTCACCGCGGCCGCCCTCACGCTCACCCAGGCGACCGAAGCCGGCACCATCTACCGGCCGGACGAGATCCGCGGCCTCTGCGAGATCGCTCACCGGCACGGCCTCGCCGTGCATGTCGACGGTGCGCGCTTCGGCAACGCGCTGGCGCGGCTGAACGTGACGCCTGCGGAGGCCACATGGAAGGCCGGAGTCGACGTCATGTCGTTCGGGGCCACCAAGGCTGGTGCGCTGGCCGCCGAGGCCGTGGTGTTCTTCGATCCCGGGCGTGCCACCGCCATGTCGGAGCGGCGCAAGCGCAGCGGCCACCTGGTGTCGAAGCATCGCTTCCTCGCCGCGCAGTTCGAAGCCTACCTCGCCGATGATCTGTGGCTCGCGCTCGCCCGTCACGCCAACCAGATGGCGGACCGGCTGGCAGATGGGCTCGCCAGCGCGGGGCTCAGGCCGGTGTGGCCGGTCGAGGCCAACGAGGTCTTCATCGCGCTGCCGCCCGTCGCCCGTCGACGCCTGCGGGCCGCCGGCGCCAGCTACCATCGGTGGTCGACCCGCAGCCTGCCACCCGACCTGACCGTAGACGCCGCGGACCTGGTCCGGCTGGTGACGTCCTTCGCCACTACTGTGGACCAGGTCGATCGCTTTGTGGCGGTTGCTGCGGCTGCCTAAGCTCTGCCCCAATCGACGCGCTACCCTGGGATCCGGACGGCGCAGAGGTTGTGCGTCCGGCGTCGCGGGGCGGCTTCAATTCACGGTCCATGTTGCAGGAGGCGCGTCGTGAGGATCAGTGTCGCCCTATCGGCCATGTGCGTCGCCGCAGCCGGCTTCGTCGGCACCGCAGGTCCCGGCATCGGACCGGGCGCCGCGGTGGCGCAGATGGCGCCATATGACGAGCAATTCGACCAGTACGACCTGATCCCGCCCTATCGGATCGCCATGGTGGTTCGCTCGGCCGGACTGTTCCCGGTCGCGCCGGCGGTGCGCCAGGGACCCAACTACGTCGTGCGCGCCGTCGATCGTTATGGAACGCCGATGCGCGTCTGGGTCGACGGCTACTATGGACAAATCCTGGCGGCTCGCCGGCTCGCGTCCCTGTACCCGCGCGAGACGATGGCGCCGCGGTTCGATCGCCATGCGGACCCCACAGATGTCGGGCCATACGGTGTCCCGCCGGGCGCCCGCCCGCCTGCACCGGTGGGGCAGCGTCCGGGTGCAGCGATCCCGAACGTCCGCCACAACGGCTCCGACACCGCGGTTACGACCGTCGTGCCGGAGCGCGCCGGCCCGGCCGTGGCGCCGGCGCCGATTCCCCGCGCCAAGCCATCTCCGGGGGCGTCCGCCGCCGCGGCGGTCAAGCCGGTTCCCGAGCCATCTCCGGCGCACGCTTCCGCCTCGGTTCCGCCCGCGACCGAGAAACAGCAAAAGCCCGCCGATCAGACGTTCCCACCGGTTCAGCCGCTGGAATAGATCGGAAGCACAGCCCACAAGGAAAGCGCCCCGGAAACCGGGGCGCTCCCGCATGCTCGACTACGACGACGGTCAGGCCGCCTTGGCGGGCTGCACGTCGATCGCCTTGGCGGAGCTGGTGCTGATCGCAATGCGGCGCGGCTTCATCGCCTCGGGGATCTCGCGTACGAGATCGACGTGGAGCAGGCCATTCTCCAGCACCGCACCCTTGACCTCGACGTGATCGGCGAGCTGGAAGCGGCGCTCGAACGCACGCGACGCGATGCCCTGATGGAGCACCTCGCCGGCCTGCTCGGGCTTGCCGGCCTTCTCACCGCGGATCGTCAGCGCGTTCTCCTTCACCTCGAGCGACAGGTCGTCCTGAGTGAAGCCCGCAACCGCAACGGTGACGCGGTACGAGTTATCGCCGGTCCGCTCGATGTTGTAGGGCGGATAGGTCGGCGCTTCCACACCGGCCGACCGATCGAGCAGCGAAAACAGCCGATCGAAACCGACGGTTGAACGATAGAGGGGAGCAAGATCGAAAGTTCGCATGGCATGACCTCCTGTGAGCGACATGCGGTGGTCCACCCGAATGGGCCGAACCCCGGTTCTGCGCAGCCGATTGGCCTGCGCAGAGCTGATGTAGGAAGGCTTTGCGGGCGTGCAAGAGGACGGAGGACGGAGGACGGAGGACAGAGGACAGAGGACAGAGGGCAGAGGGCAGAGGGCAGAGGGCAGAGGACGGAGAACAGAGGACAGAGGCGCTAGGATAACATCCCGAAACGTATGCAACGTCGTCATCGCCCGCTTCAAGCGGGCGACCCAGTAATCCCGGTGGCCGGTTGGGATATCGCGGTGCGCCGTTTCGAGGGCTCTCGGCTACTGGGTCGCCCGGTCAAGCCGGGCGATGACGATGCTGAGAGCGCGGCAACTCCTTTATCCTAGCCCAACTTCCAGCGCCTATGAGGGCAGAGGACGGAGCCGGAACGCCGAAGGCGGAAGGCGGAAGGCGGAAGGCGCAGAAAGGCTGGCTGATTGTCTGCCCTGGATCCTCCATCCTCTGTCCTCCGTCGTCTGTCCTCCGTCCTCTGCCGCGATAGGCTGGCTGATTGTCTGTCGTCCTGGTATCCGCCATCCTCTGTCATCCGTCCTCTGTCATCCGTCCTCCGTTCTCCGTCCTCCGGAACCGCCATGACGATCGTCTCGATTCCTGCGAATCCGGTGCCGGACGGGGCGGTTTCGGGATTCCTGAAGACTCCCGACGGTCGCAGCCTGCGCTTCGTGCGCTGGGAGCCGCCGGCCGGGCGCAAGGGAACGCTTTGCGTATTCCAGGGCCGCGCGGAATTCATCGAGAAGTACTTCGAGGTGGTGCACGACGCGCGCACCAGAGGCTTCGCGGTCGCCATGGTGGATTGGCGTGGCCAGGGACTCTCCGAGCGCGCGCTCGACGATCCGCGCAAAGGACACGTCGGCAGCTTTTCCGAGTTCGACATCGATATCGAGACCTTCGTCAAGGAGGTGGTGCTGCCCGATTGTCCGCCGCCGTTCTTTGCGCTGGCGCATTCGATGGGCGGCGCCGTCCTGCTGCGCACCGCCCGCCGCGGCCGGCGCTGGTTCGATCGCATCGTGCTGTCGTCGCCGATGATCGCGCTCGACGGCAAGCCGGGCTCGCGTGCCGCGAGACTCACCGCCCGTGCCATGCGCCTGATGGGCTTCGGGCCGGCCTACATTCCGGGCGGCGGCGCCACCGCGGTGACGTCGAAGCCGTTCGTCGGCAACGACGTCACGTCGGACCCGGTCCGCTACGAGCGCACCGCCGCCGTGGTCGATGCCGAGCCCCGGCTCGGCCTGGGCTCGCCGACCATCGGCTGGGTCGACGCCGCGTTCCGGACGATGGACGACTTCGCCGATCCGAGCTTTGCCGGGCAGACGCGCCAGCCGCTCCTGATCGTCGCGGCGGGCCGGGACACCATCGTGTCGACGCCGGCGACCGGGCAATTCGCGCTGCGGCTGCGGGTGGGCTCGCACCTGGTGATCGCCGGTGCCCGGCACGAGCTCCTGATGGAGCAGGACCGCTTCCGCTCGCAGTTCTGGGCGGCCTTCGATGCGTTCGTGCCGGGGTCGCCGTTGTTCGGGTAGCAGAGGACAGAGGACAGAGGACAGAGGAAACGGAGGACGGACGACGGACGACGGAGAACGGAGAATTAGAGAAAGATAACAAGAGATCAGAAGCTGTCCGGCCTCTGCAGTCTGTCCTCCGTCCTCATCCGTCCTCTGTCCTCCGTCCTCCGTCCTCCGTCCTCAGCTTCTCCCTCGCGGCTTCATGCA
>JBEKZK010000489.1:0-4436 GCA_049509935.1 Xanthobacteraceae bacterium
AAGAATTGACTCTTGTGGGCATTTGCGATCGCGAGTTGAGTGCCCTTCTCCTCGATCTCGTGAAACAGCTGGGCATTGTGCATCGCCAGCACCGACTGATGCGCGAAGGTCTGCATCAGGCCCGCGGTGTTGGGAGGAAACTCGCCGGTCGACTTGCGCAGCACGACGAGCGCACCGAGGATCTCCTCCGGTCCGACCAGAGGAACGACCAGCACCGAGTTGAAGCCCGCGGCGAGCGTGGCGTCGCGGTGTGGATAGTCGCGCATTGCCGACAGGTCCGGAATGGGAATCGGCTGGCGCGCGGCGGCCGCCATCGCCATGACGCTGCCGCCCTCGCCGATCCGCGCCGCATTCAACGAACCAACCAGGCGCTGGTCGATGCCGCACGCTTGCGCCAGCACGAACGCCCGCTCCGATTCCGCGTAGCTGAAGATGGCCCCGCCGTCGGCCTGGGCAAGATCGACGGCGCGGCTAACGATGGTGGCGAGCACGGCCTTGAGATCGAGCGACGTCGTGACCGCCCGGCCGATCTCCTCGAGCGCCTTGAGCTCGCGCACCGACTGGGCGAGGTCGCGCGTGCGCTCTTCGACCTTCTGCTCGAGCCGCGAATAGGATTCGCGGAGCTGCCCGGCCATCAGATTGAACTTGTCGGCGAGCTCCTCGATCTCGTCGCCGGTGCGCACCTCGATGCGCTGGCTGAAATCGCCGGCGCCCAGCCGGGCGGCACCGGCCTGCAGGGCGCGGATCGGGCCGAGCATGCGGCGAGCCTGCACGGTCCCCGCCAGGACGGCGACGATCAGTCCCAGCGCGAGCAGCCAGAGGATGCGCTCGGCGAGGTCGTAGAGCGGCTGCAGGGCCTCGCTCAGCGGCTGCTCGACGAGGATCGACCAGCTCATCTTGGGTATCGACGCGGAGCCGACCAGGACCGAGCCGCCGCCGAGGTCGCGACCGATGACGACCGGCGCGGCATCCGGATCGCGGGCGGCCGCCACCTGAGGCAGGCTCGACACGTCGGCGCTCGACGCGACGCTCTTGTCCGAGTGCGCCAGCAGACGACCGGCCGCGCCGACCACGTAGGCACGGCCTCCCCGGTTGAGCGGAATGGCGCGGACGATGTCGGCGAGGAACCGCAAGTTGATCTCCGCAACCGTGACGCCGGCGTTGCGGCCGGAGTGCGCCATCGCGATCTTCATGAACGGCTCGGAATTGGCGCGCAGCTCGACGGCGCCCAGCGATATCCGCTCCAGGCCGGCATCGCGGAACATGAGGTCGCGTCCATGATCGGCGTTGCCGCCATAGACCGTCGTCTGACGCGACACCTTGAGCTGCTCGCGGCCGTCTCCGTCGATGTAGAGGAGCTGATCGACCGCCGGCAACTGCTGGAGCAGCGACGCATAGTCGTTGCGATGCTGATCCAGCGTCGCGGCGCTGGCGCGGGTGGCCCAGTTGATCTGTTTCTCGAGCTCGGCGAAGACCTGCTCGATGCGCAGCGCCGCCGTCTCGGCCCGGTCGGACTGCGCCCGGGCGAGCGCGCTCTTGGTGGTCTGGTAGGAGTACCACATCTCGCCGGCGGCGTTGATGGCGAGCACGAAGACCACCAGGCCGACGAACGAGGCCGCGTACTTGGCGAACAGCCCGCGCCGGCGCGGCCACAGCCCGTCGATGGCGGCCTTCATGCGGGCGCCTCGCCGCCGCGCCCCGTCTGCAACCGGTGCGGGTCACGCCGTCTTGCCGCAGGATTGCGAGAGTGCGTCAATCGCCCTCGAGTCCACAAAGGTAACGTGGATGCATACCCGGAACCATGCTCGTTTGGCAGCCCCATGTCGCGCTTTCCGGCCTCGTCGCGCAATATGTGGTTTCGCCCGAGTGGCCGATGGGCCTCTCGAAGGCACCCCGCCGATGTGGTAGGGTCGCATTCGCGGGGCGGTCTGGTCAGTGAGGCAAGACACAATGTCATCCCAGGCGGCGTCATCCCAGGCGGCCAAGCAGCCGGCGAGCAGGCGCCCGGAATTTGCCCCGCTGCTGGAGCTCAACCCGCTGTTCGCCGGTCTGGGCGCCGAAGCGGTCGACAAGATCGCGGCACTGTGCAGCAAGCGCAAGCTGGCGGCCGGAGAGGTGCTGTTTCTCAAGGGCGACAGCGGCGACGCGCTGTACGGCGTCCGCCGCGGACGGCTGCGCATCGAGACCGCGACTGAGAGCGGCGAGCGCCTGACGTTGAATGTCCAGGGGCCCGGAGACATGTTCGGCGAGGTCGCGTTTCTCGACGGGCAACCGCGAACCGCCGGCGCGACGGCCGCGGAGGCGACCGAGGTCTTCGTTCTGCACCGCACCGAGTTCCTGGCCTACCTGGAACGCGACCCCCGGGTCGCAGTGCGGCTGATCGAGCTGCTGTGCCAGAGGATCAGGTGGATCAGCGAGCGCATGGAGGAAACCGCGCTGCTGCCGCTGCACGCCCGGCTGGCGCGGCGGCTGTGTGCGCTCGCCCTCGATTTCGGGGCCGATGTGCACATTTCCCAGGAAGAGCTCGCGGTCTATGTCGGAGCGGCGCGGGAAAGCGTTAATCGCCAGCTGCAGCTGTGGCGCAAGGCCGGCATCATCGCGCTTCACCGCGGCCGGATATCGCTGCTGGACGTCGACCGGCTCGCCGCGGACGCCGGCAAGGGCTGAAAGGGTCGGCCGCCTGCCGATCAGGTCCAGGCATTTCACCGGATGGCGGCCAATGATAATGGGCTCCGGGATACCCGGAGCCCCGACGATCCCGCCATCGTAAGAAGATCAGTATTTCGTGACGAGCGGCGCGGGCGGCGCCCAGTCGAACCGATAGTTCGTTCCGATCTTGACGACGCTCACGGTCTTCCTGATGTCGGCGGCTTCGCCATCCGAGAAGAACTCGCGCCTGGTTCCGAAGTCCGCGAAGTCGTACTCGGCTTTGGCCGACCAGCTCCTGGTGATCGCGTATTCGAAGCCGCCTCCCACCGTCCAGCCCACGCGCTTGTCGGACGCGGTAATGACGGTGGCGGCGCAGTTGGCAGGCGGCGCGGTCGCCGCCGCGATGGGGCCGAAATTGCAGGTAGCCGAATAGTCGTCCTTCATCCAAGCACCGCCGCCCTTGGCGAAGAACAGCACGCGGTCCCATGCGTAGCCGATCCGGGCCGTCGCAGTTCCCATCCACTTCAGGGCTTCGTTGCAGCTGAACGTCTGCGCTCCGCCCTGGGCCGATGACGCCGTCCCGAAGGCCTGTCCCGAGTTCGGGCACGCGGTACCGCCAAACAGGCCGCCCAGTCCGAGATCGGACTCGATGCCGAGCACGACCGAACCGATCTGGTAGTTCCATCCGATCTCACCGCCGCCCAGGAACCCGGCCATGCTGGGGCTGGTCTGCGACCCGAGCGGCACGAAGGTCCAGTCGGTCCGCCCCCAGCCGGATCCGAGAAACGCCCCGACGTAGAATCCGCTCCAGTTGACGGGCTGCACGCCGGCGATCGGCGCCTTGACCGGAGTCTTGAAGAAGCCGCCCGGCGCAACCGGATCGGGATCGAACTGGTAACGCACGCCGCCATTGAAGCCGAGCGCCTGGATGTCGGCGCCGTCGCGATAGTCGGCGCGAATGTATCCGAGCCAACCGGTTCCGAGGACCTGCCATGCGAACCCGCCGCCGACCTGACCGTATGTTCCGACCCGGCTGACCGAGAGCGTCCCGGTGTTCACCAGAGGCTGGATCGCGCCGCCACCGTTGACACTGTTGCCGATGCCGTTGGTCAGCCCGCTCTGCGTCGCCGTCACGTTGCCGGCAAATTCATGCCACACCGCGCCGGTGGCGAACGGCGTGAACACCACGTTGCCAAATGTCTGGGTGGTTCCGACGCGCACGCCGATACGCCCAAGGACGCTGTCGATGTCGTTGATCTGAACCGTCGTATTGGGGAACACCGAATTGACCAGCGGAGAGTTGACCAGGCCGAACGTGCCAGCGACGCTCAATGGATCGACCTGGACCCGCGACCAGCTGACGCCTCCAGAAGGCTCGATGAAAAAGTTGTTCCAGCCGGTGTCATAGTGATAGCCGATGTTGGCGTTCACCGAGATGCCCTGCCCGTCCAGCTTCTGGGCGAACAGACCGGCGCTCGGCGAGGTCAGCTCCATCTGGTAGAAGCTGCCGAGGATCTGGGCGTCGACGAAGAAGCCACCACGGGTCAGGGCGCCATACGCGCCGACGAACGGCACCTGGAACTGGCCGCCGAAATCCGTCGCCAGGTTCAGGGTTGCGACCGACGGAGTCGATTGCGTCCCGTTCGCCGACACGTCCCGCCCGTTGGCGCCGACATAGCCGGCCGTGACTCCGAAGTAGACATTGGTCTCGCCGTCGCCGAGCTTCAGCCTCGCAAGATCCGCCCCCGACTGCTCGCCGCCATACGTGACCCGCGTCGTCGTGTTAC
>JBEKZK010000049.1:0-13000 GCA_049509935.1 Xanthobacteraceae bacterium
CATGGTGCAATCGTGGAACCTGCTCGGCTTCGACGCCAAGCGCTACGACCCGATCGAGGAGGCTCCGGAAGAGTGACCCGAACATTCACCGCAGGTCGGCGTTGATCAGGTCGAGCGCAGCGGCGCCGGGGCACAGCTCCTGCTCGCCGAGGATGTTGAGCGGGGTCGCGACGGTGTTCAGGTGGGTGTGCAAATCCTCGGGGTTGCGGTCGATGAAGAGCAGCCCGGTGACGATTTCGCCGGCGGCGGCGCGCTGCTGCAGGAACGTCATGGCGCCGAGGCGGTCATGGGCGTTGTAGTCGGCCGCGACCTTGCGCAACGCCAGCCGCGAGCCGTCGTGCTGCTCGACGATCTCGACTGCGCCCGCCTCGTAGTCGATGTTGATCGGCGCCCGCGGCGTGATGAAGTCGAGCCGGTTGACCGCCTCGTTGTGCTCGCGCACGTAGTCGAAGCTCTTGGTCGATCCGGCGTGATTGTTGAACGCGACGCATGGCGAGATGCAGTCGATGAAGGCCGCCCCCTGGTGATCGAGTGCCGCCTTGATCAGCGGCACCAGCTGCGCCTTGTCGCCCGAGAAGCTGCGCGCCACGAAGGTCGCCCCGAGCTGCAGCGCCATCGCGGCGAGGTCGATCGAGCTGTCGGTGTTGGTCGCCCCGCGCTTCGATTTCGAGCCGCGGTCGGCGGTCGCCGAGAACTGGCCCTTGGTCAGGCCGTACACGCCGTTGTTCTCGACGATGTAGACCATGTTGACGCCGCGGCGGATCGCATGGACGAACTGGCCGATGCCGATCGAGGCCGAATCGCCGTCGCCGGAGACGCCGAGATAGATCAGGTTGCGGTTGGCGAGGTTGGCGCCGGTGAGCACCGACGGCATGCGGCCGTGCACCGAGTTGAAGCCGTGCGAGCTGCCGAGGAAATAGGTCGGCGTCTTCGACGAGCAGCCGATGCCGGAGAGCTTCGCCACCCGGTGCGGCGGCAGGTCGAGCTCGAAGCAGGCCTGGATGATGGCGGCGCTGATCGAGTCGTGGCCGCAGCCGGCGCACAGCGTCGAGATCGCGCCCTCGTAGTCGCGATGGGTGAAGCCGAGCGCGTTGGTCGGCAGCGCCGGGTGATGGAATTTCGGCTTGGCGATATAGGTCATGACATCACCTTGCGCAGCGGCGTGACTTTCAGCGCATCGAGATGCTTGGCGATCGCGCGGGCGATGAAGCGCGCCGTGATCGGGGTGCCGTCGTAGTGCAGCACCGGCACCAGGCGCGCCGGATCGATGCCGCATTCGTTGACCATCAGCATGCGCAACTGGGCGTCGCGGTTCTGCTCCACCACGAAGACGAAGTCGTGATCGGAGACGAAGTCCACGACGTCCTGATGGAACGGGAAGGCGCGCACGCGGAGCATGTCGAGCTGGGTGCCGCCGGCACCGATCACGCCCATCGCCTCGTCCATGGCCGGGCTGGTCGACCCGTAATAGATCACGCCGTAGCGCGTCGCCTTGCCGGCGTCGCGGCGCACCGGGCGCGGCACGATGGCCTTGGCGGTCTCGAGCTTGCGCAACAGCCGCTGCATGTTGTCCACGTACGCGCCGCCCTCCTCGGTGTAGCGGGCGAAACGGTCGCGCGAGGTGCCGCGGGTGAAGAACGATCCCTTGGTCGGGTGGGTGCCCGGATAGGTCCGGTACGGGATGCCGTCGCCGTCGACATCGAGATAGCGCCCGAACTCCCGTCCGGCATCGAGGTCGGCGGCGGTCATCACCTTGCCGCGGTCGTAGCGGCGCGAGTCGTCCCAGGCGAGCGGGCGGCACAGCCGATGGTTCATGCCGATGTCCAGGTCGAGCATCACGAAGATCGGCGTCTGCAGACGGTCGGCGAGATCGAACGCCTGGGCGCCGAACTCGAAGGCCTCGCGCGGGTCCTCGGGAAACAGCAGCACGTGCTTGGTATCGCCGTGCGACGCGTAGGCGCAGGTCAGCACGTCGCCCTGCTGGGTGCGGGTCGGCATGCCGGTCGACGGGCCGGCGCGCTGGACGTCGAAGATCACCGAAGGGATTTCGGCGAAGTAGGCGAGCCCGAGGAATTCCTGCATCAGCGAGACGCCGGGGCCGGAAGTCGCCGTGAAGGCGCGGGCGCCGTTCCACGCGGCCCCGATCACCATTCCGATCGAGGCGAGCTCGTCCTCGGCCTGGATGACCGCGTAGCGCGCCTTGAAGCTCTCCGGATCGAGCCGGTGGCGGCTGCAGTGCCGGGCGAACGCCTCGGCGAGCGACGAGGAGGGCGTGATCGGATACCAGGCGCACACGGTGGCCCCGCCATAGACGGCGCCCAGCGCTGCCGCCGAGTTGCCCTCGACGAAGATCCGATCGCCGACCGCGTCGGCGCGCCGCAGCTTCAGGCCGATCGGGCAGGAGAGATGGGCAAGCGCATAGTCGCGGCCGATGTGCAGCGCCTTGAGGTTGGGTGCGATCAGCTTGGCCTTGCCCTTGAACTCCTCGCCGATGAGCTTTTCGGCCTCCTGGACGTCCATGTCGAGCAGCGCCGTCAGGGCGCCGACATAGATGATGTTCTTGAACAGCTGGCGCTGGCGCGGCTCGGAGTATTGCTCGTTGCAGATCGCGGTGAGCGGCATGCCGATCACGGTCACATCGTCGCGCAGCCTGGTCGCCGGAATCGGCCGCGTCGAATCGTAGAACAGGTAGCCGCCGGGCTCGATGGAGGCGACGTCCTGGGTCCAGGTCTGCGGGTTCATCGCGACCATCAGGTCGACGCCGCCGCGTGCCCCGAGATGGCCGGCCTCCGAGACCCGCACCTCGTACCAGGTCGGCAGTCCCTGGATGTTGGAAGGAAAGATGTTGCGCGGCGCCACCGGCACGCCCATGCGCAGCACCGCCTGGGCGAACAGCTGATTGGCGCTCGCCGAGCCCGATCCGTTGACGTTGGCGAACCGGATGACGAAGTCGTTTACGCTCTGGATCGGCATGATTCACCCGCGTAGGTCATATCGAGCAAAAACTTCTGCATGTCCCAGGCGCCGGTCGGGCAACGTTCGGCGCACAGCCCGCAATGCAGGCAGACGTCCTCGTCCTTGACCATGACGCGGCCGGTCTTGAGGTGGTCGGAGACGTACAGATCCTGCGTCAGGTTCCTGGCCGGCGCCGCCAGTCGGGTGCGCAGCTCGGCTTCGTCGGCGTTCGGCGTGAAGGTGATGCAGTCCATCGGGCAGATGTCGACGCAGGCGTCGCATTCGATGCACAGCTGGCCGGTGAACACGGTCTCGACGTCGCAGTTGAGACAGCGCTGGGTCTCCGCGAGCGCGAGCTGCGGATTGTAGCCGAGCTCGACCTCGGCACGGATGTCGCGCAGCGCCACCACCTTGTCGCGCAGGGGCACCCGGTAGCGCTTGTCCGGCGAGATGTCGTTGTCGTAGCTCCACTCGTGGATGCCCATCTTCTGGCTGGTCAGCTCGACCGCCGGTGCCGGCCGCTCGGCGGCCGGCGAGCCGTTGAGGAACTTGTCGATCGAGACGGCCGCCTCGTGGCCGTGGGCGACCGCCCAGATGATGTTCTTCGGCCCGAATGCGGCATCGCCGCCGAAGAACACGTCTGCGCGGGTCGACTGCATGGTCACGGTATCGACCTTGGGCATGCCCCACTTGTCGAACTCGATGCCGATGTCGCGCTCGATCCACGGAAAGGCGTTCTCCTGCCCGACCGCGATCAGCACGTCGTCGCACGGCAGGTGCTCGTCGGGCTCGCCGGTCGGCACCAGGTTGCGCCGGCCCTTGGCGTCGCGCTCGGCCTTCACCTTCTCGAACACCACCCCGGTCAGCCGGCCGCTGTCGTGGGTGAACGACTTCGGCACCATGTAATTGAGGATCGGGATGCCTTCGTGCATCGCATCCTCCTTCTCCCAGGCAGACGCCTTCATCTCCTCGAAGCCGGAGCGCACCACGACCTTCACGTCCTCGCCGCCGAGCCGGCACGAGGAGCGGCAGCAATCCATCGCGGTGTTGCCGCCGCCGAGCACGATCACCCGCTTGCCGATCCTCGAAACATGGCCGAACGAGACGCTGGACAGCCAGTCGATGCCGATATGGATGTTGGCGGCGGCTTCCAGGCGTCCCGGAATGTCGAGCTCGCGGCCGCGCGGTGCGCCCGAGCCGACGAACACGGCGTCGTATCCGTCGGCGAGCAGCGCCTTGAGGCTGTCGACGCGCCGGCCGCCGCGAAACTCGATGCCGATGTCGAGCACGTAGCCGACCTCCTCGTCGATCACCGAATCCGGCAGGCGGAACTTCGGGATCTGCGAGCGCATCATGCCGCCGGCTTTCGGATCGTGATCGAACACCACGACCTCGTAGCCGAGCGGCGCCAGATCGCGGGCCACCGTCAGCGACGCCGGGCCGGCGCCGACCAGCGCGACGCGCTTGCCGTTGCGGGCGGCGGCCTTCGGCAGCCGGTCGCGAATGTCGTCCTTGAAATCGGCGGCGACGCGCTTGAGCCGGCAGATCGCGACCGGTTCCTTTTCGACGCGCACGCGGCGGCACGCCGGCTCGCACGGCCGGTCACAGGTGCGCCCGAGGATTCCCGGAAAGACGTTGGATTTCCAGTTGACCATGTAGGCGTCGCTGTAGCGACCAGCCGCGATCAAGCGGATGTATTCGGGAACCGGGGTATGTGCCGGACAGGCCCATTGGCAATCAACGACCTTGTGGAAGTAGTCCGGCGCCGAAATATCAGTAGGCTTCATATGATCCTCGACCACGCATCCCGGAACTCCGTCGGGATGCGCGACGCATCGCAGCTGTCTCCCCCCGGTCCGGCTGTCCCTTGCCGAATCCGGGGGCGCATACTAGTCGGGCACCGTCTGGAAAGCCAACCGTCGGATCCGGTATACTGGATGAAAGTCGATCACGACGCGGAGATCGATGCGGAACGGCAACACGCATTGTCACTATTTTGCAACTTCAATCACCTAAATGCGTTTCAAGACGTCACGAATTGTGTCCAAGTTGCTGAAATGAGTGATCTTTGACGGCCGCCCCGCGATCAACGAAAGTCTAACGGGCGCCGCATCATTCGCACACTGACGGAACGTCATGCGTGACATTTTTTCCGAGCTGTTCGCCAACCAGCCGATCGACCCGGTCGAATCGGCCCGGCGTGGCATGCACCGTCTGCCGCGGCGGTTCTTCGCCGCGGCGACCGTCGGCGAGATCGACGGCGCCTGGCGCATCCTGCTCGACGGTCGCCCGGCGCGGACGCCGGCGCGGCAGCTTCTCGCCTGCCCGACGCGCGGGCTCGCCGATGCGCTGCGCGGTGAATGGCAGGCTCAGGAAGAGGTGATCGATCCGGCGCGGATGCCGCTGACCCGGCTCGTCAATTCGATCATCGACGGCGTCTCGACCTCACCCGGGCCGGTCGCCGCCGAGGTCGCCAGGTATCTGGGCTCCGACCTGCTGTTCTACCGCGCCGAGACGCCGGACCGGCTGGTTGCGCGCCAGGCCGAGCTCTGGGATCCGGTGCTCGCCTGGGCCAACGAATCGCTGGGCGCCCGTTTCGTGCTGTCGGCGGGAATCGTGTTCGCGCCACAGCCGGACGCAGCGCTCGCGAGCGCCCGCGCCGCGATCCCGCACGATCCTTGGCGTCTTGGCGCCGTGCACGCGGTCACGACGCTGACCGGCTCGGCGCTCATCGCTCTCGCCCTGCTGCACGGTCGGCTCTCCGCCGACGAGGCCTGGTCGGCCGCCCAGGTCGACGAGGACTTCAACCTCGACGTCTGGGGCCACGACGAGCCGGCGCTGGCGCAACGGGCGTTCCGTCACGCCGAGCTGCAGGCCGCCGCGGTGGTGCTGGCGGCGCTCGCCTGACCGAGTAGTGGCTTGCCGCAATTAACGCGGGCTTTACCGCCGGCGCCCCATGCTGTGCCTGATCCGGCGAAGGCTCCGTCCTCGTGGGCTTGGCGCCGGCCACAGGATCGTTTCTCGAGTACGGGGTCCGCAACCGCCAGGATCCGCCGTGGACATCGTGACGCCGCCGGTCGTGTCGCTGTCGCTCGGGCTCGCGCCTCAGCAGGCATCGGCTGCGCCGAGCCTCCAGGTGGGGCAGATCGTCAATGCCCTGGTGCTGGCGCTGATCGATTCCGAAACGGTGCGGCTGTCGCTTCCCGGAATGGTGCTCGACGCGAAAACGACCGTTCCGCTCGATCCCGGCACGACGTTGCAGCTTGCCGTGCAGGGCTCGAGCTCGGCACTCCGCCTGGTGATCGTCGGCGCCGCCGCGGGCGCAGCGGCGGCGAGC
Organism: Xanthobacteraceae bacterium; assembly: GCA_049509935.1. Lineage (GTDB taxonomy): Bacteria > Pseudomonadota > Alphaproteobacteria > Rhizobiales > Xanthobacteraceae > AP-16. The sequence goes on from JBEKZK010000049.1 coordinate 6,293, forward strand.
GGCGGAGCGGCCCGGACGATAAGCAGCCAGCCGGCGTTCGACCCGATGCCGTCGATCGTGCCGCAGCAGCTCGCCGACGGCGAGGGCGTCGGCAGCGCGACCGTGCAGGCCACGATCGTCGACACCGCCGGTCTGCGCGCTGCGCCAGCCGCCGGCCCGGAGATCGCCGGCGGTGCACCTCCGCCGTTGCCGCCGGCCGTTGCCGACGCGACCCGCGTTGCCGTCGCCGATACGATCCGGGTCGCCGCCGCGCGCCAGGGCGGGCTCGCCCCGTTGCTCGCCAATGTGGCGCAGGTGGTCGACGCGCGGGCCGCGCCCCGGCCGGTTCTGCAGGCGGCGCTGGATGTGCTGAACCTCCGAGTGCCGCTCGATGACGGTCTGGTCGCGGCCGATGTCAGGCAAGCGGCCGCGCAGTCCGGCCTGTTCCTCGAGGCCAGGCTGGCGCCGCCGACCGCCGAGGGACCGCCGACGCAGACCCAGCCTTCACCTCAGGCCCAGCCCGACGCACGGGCGGAAGCAGCTCAGCCTCAAGCTCAAGCTCAAGCTCAAGCGGGGACCCAGCCTCAAGCGGAGACCCAACCTCAAGCCCAGGCCCTGCCGCAAACGACGGCTCAACTGCAAACGACGGCTCAACTGCAAACGCCGGCTCAGGCCGCGACCAGGGCAACCACGTCCGGCCCGGCGACCGCAGCAGGTGCTCCGAGCGCTGCTCCCGCAAACATTGCCGACATCGTCCTGCCGTCTGGCGATATGAAGGCGGCGCTGCTGGTGCTCCGCGAAGTGCTCAAGGTCTGGCTCGACCAGGCCGGCGTTCCGAACGCCCCCGGCGCAACGGCCGGGTCGGCGCCGCCGAGCGCGCTCGGCATGCCACGCGCTCCTCACGGTGCAGCCGAGGGCGCTGCCGCGGCCGAGCCTGCGCCGGCCGTTGCCGCGCCCGTGGATCCGGCACACATGGCGGGCCCACCGCCGCCCTATCGCGGCGATCTCCCGTCCGCCCAGCCGGTGGCGGCCCCGACGCTGGCGGCCGAGGCGGCGCCTGGCGAGGTCGCCCAGCAGCTGCTCGGGCAGACCGAGGCGGCGCTGGCCCGGCATACCCTGATGCAGATCGCCTCGCTGCCCGACCAGGCCCATCCGGCCGGCTCGCGCCTCGACGTGCACGGATCCCAATGGCTGTTCGAGATTCCGTTCGTGACCCCGCAGGGTACGAGCCTGGCGCAATTCGAGATCGGGCGCGACGGCCGCGCCGTCACCGCAGACGGGAGGGAGATCTGGCGGGCGAGATTCTCCCTCGATGTCGAGCCGATGGGACCGGTGCATGTGCAAGTCGCCCTGCTCGGGGAGCGCGCCGCGGTCACCCTGTGGGCCGAGCGCGCAGCGAGCGCCGCGCAGCTCCGCGAGAGCGCGCCGATGCTGAGCGAGGCGCTGCGCCAGGTCCAGCTCGAGCCCGCCGACATCCAGTGCCGCGTCGGCGCTCCCGTAGGGCCGCGGCCGGCTGCGGGGCGGTTTTTGGACCGGGCATCATGAACGAGAGGCGCCGCACCCCGCTCGCCGTCGCGCTGCACTACCAGAAGCCGGGTGCGCCGCGCGTCGTTGCCAAGGGACGCGGCGATGTCGGCCAGCGGATCATCGAGTCGGCGCGTGCTCACGGCGTCCCGATCGAGGAGAACGCCGGATTGGCCGAGGCGCTGGCGCAGGTCGAGCTCGAGGAGGAAATCCCCGAGGCGCTCTATCGCGCGGTGGCCGAGGTTCTGCGGTTCATCCTGCGCGTCTCCGGGCAGCTTCGCTGAGCCCGCCGAACGCGCAGCGGCTGCGCCTGACCTTCCCCTTGGAGGGCCGCCGTCACTGCGCCCGCTGCCCGGCAGCGCGTCCGATCTGGCCGAGATAAAGCCGAAGCCCGCCTGGTACTTGAGGCCGTACCCCAGCGACCGGTCGAAACCGACGCGGGCGGCCCAGATGAAGGACGGTGCCAACGCGCTCGGCCACGCGAGGACGTAGCCGATGCCGCCAAGGACGATCGGACCGAGCGTGGTGTGCACCACGCGCCCTGATTGGACGGCGCGCCGCCGTCTGCTATGGACGAAACACGGCGGTTGCATGGCCGGCGCACATTCGATTGTTCGGGCAGCGGCTGGGGCAGCGATGAAGGACATTCTGGAGAAGCTCGAGCTGCGCCGCGACAGCGCGCGGGTCGGTGGCGGCCACGGGCGCATCGAGGCGCAGCACAAGCGCGGCAAGCTCACGGCGCGCGAGCGCCTCGAGCTCCTGCTCGACAGGGATTCGTTCGAGGAGCTCGACATGTTCGTCGAGCACCGGGCGACCGATTTCGGCATGGAAAAGTCGAAGATCTCCGGCGATGGCGTGGTCACCGGCTGGGGCACCGTGAACGGCCGCACCGTGTTCGTGTTCGCCAAGGATTTCACCGTATTCGGCGGCTCGCTGTCGGAGACGCATGCGCTGAAGATCACCAAGATCCAGGACATGGCGATGAAGGCGCGGGCGCCGATCATCGGCCTGTTCGACGCCGGTGGTGCCCGCATCCAGGAAGGCGTGGCGGCGCTGGGCGGCTATGGCGAGGTGTTCAAGCGCAACGTCATCGCGTCGGGCGTCATCCCGCAGATCTCGGTGATCATGGGTCCGTGCGCGGGCGGCGACGTGTATTCGCCGGCGATGACCGACTTCATCTTCATGGTCAAGGATACCAGCTACATGTTCGTGACCGGGCCCGACGTGGTCAAGACGGTCACCAACGAGGTGGTCACCGCCGAGGAGCTCGGCGGCGCCAGCGTGCATACGACGCGGTCGTCGGTCGCCGACAACGCCTTCGAGAACGACGTCGAATGCCTGCTGCAGCTGCGCCGGCTGATCGACTTCCTGCCCGCCAGCAATACCGCGGGGGTGCCCGAATGGCCCTCATTCGACGATCCCGAGCGCGTCGATCATTCGCTCGATACGCTGATCCCGGACAATCCCAACAAGCCCTACGACATCAAGGAGCTGATCCTCAAGGTGGTGGACGAGGGCGATTTCTTCGAACTGCAGCCCGCCTTCGGCCGCAACATCGTCACCGGCTTCGGGCGCATGGCCGGGCGCAGCGTCGGCTTCGTCGCCAACCAGCCGATGGTGCTCGCCGGCGTGCTCGACAGCGACGCCTCGCGCAAGGCGGCGCGCTTCGTGCGCTTCTGCGACGCGTTCGGCATTCCCATCGTCACCTTCGTCGACGTGCCGGGATTCCTGCCCGGGACCGCGCAGGAATACGGCGGTCTGATCAAGCACGGCGCCAAGCTGCTGTTCGCCTATTCGCAGGCCACGGTGCCGCTGGTCACGGTGATCACCCGCAAGGCGTTCGGCGGCGCCTACGACGTGATGGCCTCCAAGCATATCGGCGGCGACGTCAACTACGCGTGGCCGACCGCGCAGATCGCCGTGATGGGCGCCAAGGGCGCGGTCGAGATCATCTTCCGCCAGGACATCGGCGACGCCGACAAGATCGCCAGGCGCACCCACGAGTACGAGGACCGCTTCCTCTCTCCGTTCATCGCGGCGGAGCGCGGCTACATCGACGACGTGATCATGCCGCACGCCACCCGCCGGCGGATCGCCCGGGCGCTCGCCATGCTGCGCGGCAAGCAAGTGGAGATGCCGGCGAAGAAGCACGACAATCTGCCGCTTTGATGACCCCAAGCAATTGACCGACGTTTATTTGCTTGCGCTGGCAATCCGAAACCGCGGAAGGCTGGTGACCTTTGATCGGACGATTTCGCTGACTGCCGTGCGCGGGGCGGATCCCAGTCACGTCGAGAGATTACAACCATCTTGATGGTGCGTTGGCCCGTCGCTCCGGCCGGATCGTCCGGCTGCTTCGACCGGCACTGGGAATCTCGTCGACCTTGCAACCTTGAATCGACCGAAGGTCCGGCGCGCGTCATCGCCGTGCGGCGCGCGAAAATATTTTGCCCGGCCGTTGAACGGATTTCCCCGCAGGCGACACCAACGAGCATCTCTCACATGGCTCGAGGCCCGCGGCCGGCGGCAGCTGCCGAGCCGCGTGCATTTTCGACAACGGGCGCATCCGATGGGGACCATCACGGTGGAGGCATTGCAGGCGAACCGGCTGGTCTGCGACCTGCTGGCCGGGCCATTCGAGTTCATCCTCTGCGACGGGACCGACGACCCGGTGTGGTTCACGGTCGAAGGCTGCGATCTCCAGGCGTTGGCCGAAGACGGCGCCGGCGGTGTCTATGTTCTCGTCGGTCCACAGCGTCACGTGCTCCATGTCTCGTCGCAGAAGCGTGCCGCGGTGATCGCGAAATGCCTCGGCGAGGTGCTGGCGCTCATCGTCGCCTGCCCGTACTGGCGCGATCTGATCAGGATCACCGCCGGCAACCGCGACATGATGTACTGCCTCGCCCCCCACCTCGAGCGGGTGGCGCTCGAGGAATGCCCGGATCTCGACCAGTACCGGAGCTTTGTGCGGTCCGAGATCGGCGTGGCGATCCCTGCCGATCCGATCGGGCAGCTTCACCGCAGCGTGACCGCGCTCGGATGGCGCTTCACGGCGCGGGCCCCCAACGGCCACAGGCTGATGCTGCCGTTCGCCGGGGCCGCTTGAGCGCAGGCCGAGACGCGCGAGGATCGCATCGTCCTCATCGAGCATACGAGGTCAGAACGTCACCACGGAGCGGATCGATTGCCCGGCATGCATCAGGTCGAACCCCTTGTTGATGTCGGACAGCGCGAGCACGTGGGTGATCATCGGATCGATCTCGATCCGTCCCTCCATGTACCAGTCGACGATCTTCGGCACATCGGTGCGGCCGCGCGCCCCGCCGAAGGCCGAGCCGCGCCAAACCCGGCCGGTCACCAGCTGAAACGGCCGGGTGCGGATCTCCGCACCCGCCGGCGCCACCCCGATGATGATGCTCTCGCCCCAGCCCTTGTGGCAGCATTCGAGCGCGGTCCGCATCAGCTCGACATTGCCGACACACTCGAACGAGTAGTCGGCGCCGCCGCCGGTGAGATCGACGAGATGCTTCACCAGGTCGCCGCCGGCGTCCTTGGGATCGACGAAATGCGTCATCCCGAAGCGCTCGGCAAAAGCCTTCCTGGCGGGATTGAGATCGACGCCGACGATCATGTTGGCGCCGACCAGGCGCAGGCCCTGGATCACGTTGAGGCCGATGCCGCCGAGGCCGAAAACGATCGCCGTCGATCCGGCCTCGACCTTCGCCGTGTTGATGACGGCGCCGACGCCGGTGGTCACGCCGCAGCCGACATAGCAGATCTTGTCGAAGGGCGCGTTCGGGTTGATCTTGGCGACGGCGATCTCGGGCAGCACCGTGTAGTTGGCGAAGGTCGAGCAGCCCATGTAGTGGTGGATCTTGGCGCCGCCGATCGAGAAGCGCGACGTGCCGTCCGGCATCACGCCCTGGCCCTGCGTGGCGCGAATCGCCGTGCAGAGATTGGTCTTGCGAGACAGGCAGGAAGGGCACTCGCGGCATTCCGGCGTGTAGAGCGGGATGACATGGTCGCCCTTCTTCACCGACGTGACGCCAGGCCCGACGTCGGCCACGACGCCAGCGCCTTCATGGCCGAGGATCGCCGGGAAAAGTCCCTCCGGATCGGCGCCTGAGAGGGTGAAATCGTCCGTGTGGCAGACGCCCGTGGCCTTGATCTCGACCAGGACTTCACCGGTCTTCGGGCCCTCGAGCTGAACGGTCATGATCTCGAGCGGTTTTCCCGCCTCCACGGCGACTGCAGCGCGAACGTCCATGGCGATCCGTCTCCCGTTTGACTTTGCCGCTTCGCGTTCGAGGCCCGATCGACATTGCGTCAGACGTCGGCCGATGCGCCCGCCGATCGCGGCCCCAGCCGCTCGCGCAGCTGGCCACACGACTTGGCACGCGGCTTATCGTACTGAAATGAATGGAGCGGGCGAAGGGAATCGAACCCTCGTATGCAGCTTGGGAAGCTGCCGTTCTGCCATTGAACTACGCCCGCGAGGGCCCGCGAACGGGACGCGCGCCGACTTTATAGCGCGGCGAAAGCACGGCCGACAAGCCGCGCCGCCCGCGCCCGTGTCACGGTGCCTTGAAGTCGCGGAAGTGCTTGCCGAGCCTGAGACCCTGGCCCTGATAGTTGGAGGTCTGGCCGGCGCCGTAAAGCTCCTCGCGCTCCGGCGCGTCGCCGAGGGCCTCATAGACCAGACGGCCGACCGGCTGGCCGTCCTCGAGCAGGAACGGAACGTCGCGGCTGCGCACTTCCAGCACTGCGCGCGCGCAAGGCGCGCCATCCGGCCCCTGGCCGAAACCGGGGTCGAAGAAGCCGGCGTAATGGACGCGGAACTCGCCGATCGCCGGGTCGATCGGCGCCATTTCGGCGGCGAGGTCGGCGGGGATCTGCACCTTCTCTCGCGAGGCGAGGATATAGAATTCTTCGGGATCGAGGATCAACCGCTTGTCGACGCGGGCGCGGATCGGCTCCCAGAAGTCCTCCGCCGCATAGCCGTCGGCGCGATTGACGTCGATGACGCTCGAATTCTTGATCGCGCGGTAGCCGACGATGTCGTCGCCGGCGCCGCCAAGATCGACGTGCAGCAGCACGCCTTCGCGCACCTTGAGTTCGCCGTCGACCAGTGGACTCTGGCGATGGCGGCTGCGCAGGTCGTCGTCCTTCAGCGTGAAGTCGTGTCTTCCCATCTGCTGCGAGTTG
>JBEKZK010000490.1:0-4432 GCA_049509935.1 Xanthobacteraceae bacterium
CATTTGATCAACCGCGAATTGACTCGGCGGTCGAACTTTGTCCCTATGGTAGCCCGGCCATGCGAGGCCGACTTGCCCGCAAGTCGGCCTCGACGGATCGCCGCGGGGCCGCCCAGCCGGCCGCAAAAAAAAGCGCAATGCTTTCGGGAGGAAGCCAGTGACGAAACATCTCGGAATCCGGTCGACCGCCGCCGTCGCGGCGCTGTCGATCGCGCTGGCGAGCACGCCGGCGGCCGCCGCCGATACGATCATCGGCCTCATCACCAAGACCAACACCAATCCGTTCTTCGTCAAGATGCGCGAAGGCGCCGACGCCAAGGCCAAGGAGCTCGGCGTCAAACTGCAGGCATACGCCGGCAAGGCCGACGGCGACAACGACGGCCAGGTTGCCGCCATCGAGGCGCTGATGGCGGCCGGCGCCAAGGGCTTCATGCTGGTGCCGAGCGACTCCTCCGCCATCGTCCCGACGGTCGAGAAGGCGCGCAAGGCGGGCCTGCTGGTGATCACGCTCGACACCCCGCTCGACCCGATCACCGCCGCCGACGCCACATTCGCCACCGACAATTTCAAGGCCGGCCTGCTGATCGGGCAGTGGGCCAAAGCCCAGCTCGGCGACAAGGCGGCAACCGCGAGGATCGCCACCCTCGATCTCGCCGCCAACCAGCCGACGGTCGATTATCTGCGCCACAACGGGTTCCTCACCGGCTTCGGCATCCCGGTCAAGAATCCCAAGCACTACGCGATGGGCGACAGCAAGCAGATCGTCGGCTCCGACGTGACCGCGGGCTCCGAGGAAGGCGGCCGCAAGGCGATGGAGAACATTCTGCAGAAGGCGCCCGAGGTCAACGTCGTGTACGCGATCAACGAGCCGGCCGCGGCCGGCGGCTACGCGGCCCTGAAGGCGGCCGGCAAGGAAAAGGGCGTGCTGGTGGTTGCGGTCGACGGCGGCTGCCCGGGCGTCAGGAGCGTCAAGGAAGGGGTCATCGGCGCAACCTCGCAGCAGTATCCGCTGCTGATGGCAGCAAAGGGCGTCGAGGCGATCGTCGAGTACGCCAAGACCGGGAAGAAGCCTGCCCCGACCCCCGGCAGCGACTTTTTCGACACCGGCGCTACGCTCATCACCGACCGGCCGGCCGCCGGCGTGAAGTCGATCGACACGACCGAAGGTGCCAAGCTCTGCTGGGGTTGATCCGGGCGGGAATTTGAGCGCTTGATGGCGGGTCGGTTCGGTCGCGGAGCCCTGCTGCCGGGCGCCGAGAGCATCTGCCGACAGGAGCGCGGGGCGGGGCGATGACTGCTTCCGAAGGCAACGTGGGGCGTGCGCCTCAGGATTTCGAACGGGTGCTCGGCGCGGCCTCGGCGGCGCGCGCCGTCTTCGAGGAGGAGCACCTTCCGACCCTCAAGCGGGTCCAGCGCTTTCTCCATGCCTATCCCACGGTGGTGCCGTTCGTGGTCCTGATGATGGGCATCGTGCTCGGCCTGTCGGTCAATTTCGAGCGCTTCGCCACCGCCAGCAATCTCTCGACGATCCTGCTGCAGGTCACCATCATCGGCATCCTGGGCATCGCCCAGACCCTGGTCATCCTGACGGCGGGCATCGATCTCTCCGTCGGCGTCATCATGGTGATCTCGTCGGTGGTCATGGGCCGGCTGGGGGTGATCGACGGGTGGCCCCTGGCGATCGCCTTTCCGCTCGGCCTGCTGTGTGGCGTCGTCTTCGGCACCCTGAACGGGACACTGGTCACGCGGCTGAAAATGCCGCCGTTCATCGTGACGCTCGGCACGCTGAGCATCATCGGCGCGCTCAACACCTGGTATTCGCAGAGCGAAACCGTCCGCTCCTCGGATCTGGAAAGAACCGCGCCGTTCCTGCAGCTGATGGGGGTTCCGCTCGAGCTGTTCGGCGCCCGCATCATCTACGGCAGCGTGCTGCTGCTCGTGCTCGCCGGCGCCGTCTGGTACATGCTCAATCGCACCGCGTTCGGCCGCCACATCTACGCGACCGGCGACGACCCCGAGGCCGCCCGCCTCGCCGGCATCAATACCGCTCGCGTGCTGTTGAGCGTGTACGTCATGGCCGGGCTCGTGTCATCGATCGCCGGCTGGGTGCTGATCGGCCGTGTCGGCGCCATCAGCCCGACTGCCGGACAGGATGCCAACCTCGACAGCATCACCGCCGTGGTCATCGGCGGCACCAGCCTGTTCGGCGGGCGCGGCTCCATCGTCGGCACCCTGATCGGCGCGCTGATCGTCGGCGTCTTCCGCTCCAGCGTCTCGCTCGCCGGCCTCGACGTGCTGTGGCAGCAGTTCGCCGTCGGCGTCCTGATCATCGTCGCGGTCGCGCTCGACCAGTGGATCCGCAGGGTGTCGACGTGAGCGCGTCGCCGGTGCTGCAGGCGCGCGGCCTGGTCAAGCGCTACGGCCGCGTCACCGCGCTCGACAACGCGGATTTCGACCTCTATCCGGGCGAAATCCTCGCGGTCATCGGCGACAACGGAGCCGGCAAGACCTCGATGATCAAGGCGCTGTGCGGCGCCGTGATCCCCGATGCCGGCGACATCAGGCTCGCCGGAGAGCTGGTGCGCTTCCGCTCGCCGATCGATGCCCGCCAGGCGGGGATCGAGACCGTCTATCAGAATCTCGCGCTGTCGCCGGCGCTGTCGATCGCCGACAACATGTTTCTCGGACGCGAGCTGCGTGCGCCGGGATTTTTCGGTCGGGTCTTCAGATATCTCGATCGCGGCGCGATGCAGCGGATCGCGCGCGAAAAGCTCTCCGAGCTCGGCCTGCTGACCATTCAGAACATCAATCAGCCGGTGGAGACCCTGTCGGGCGGCCAGCGCCAGGGCGTCGCGGTGGCGCGCGCCGCCGCTTTCGGCAGCCGCGTCGTGATCATGGACGAGCCGACGGCGGCGCTCGGGGTCAAGGAATCGCGGCGCGTGCTCGAGCTCATCCTCGACGTCAAGAAGCGCGGCCTGCCGATCGTGCTGATATCGCACAACATGCCGCACGTCTTCGAGGTCGCCGACCGCATCCATATCCATCGCCTTGGCCGCCGGCTGACCGTGATCGACCCCCGCAGGCACACGATGTCCGACGCGGTCGCCATGATGACCGGCGCGATGGCGCCGCCGGCCGATCAGGCGGCTTAGTTGGAGGTTTGGTTGGGATATTCGCAAGTCCGAATCACGCATCTCTGCCTCATCAGGGCACCTGTACACGAATTCTAGTAGAAAGGCAATTTATAATTGCATTTGTGGAGCGCAATGGCGGGTGGCAGCCGGGTCCGCGCAGTCGCGAGGTCGGCGCGCGACAATGCGGCCGGAGGAGGAGGGGATCGGTCACACTCGGCGCCCAGAAGTCGCATTTCTGGCCAATTCTTGGCATTGAATCTCTGCCCATCGCCCGGCGTTCGTTCGGGCGGCACGTTCGCTTTTTTCCAGATCTGTCGGAAAGGTGACGGCTCCAATCGCCGAGGTGCAAGGGGGTCCTTTGTCGACCTTGCATTGTGCTATCCAAAGCGCGCGGTCGGTGCTACAGTTGTTACTCACTGGTCTGCCACTCGTCGAACATCCGTTCGAAGGTATGGAGGACTCTGCCATGTCGTACACGATGGAGACTTCGAAGCGAAAGCCTCGGAGGAAGGCTGCCCCAGTGTTGGGTGTCGCCGGGATGTCTTTGTTGGCGGGCGGCGCATCCGCCACAACCGGCGGTCCGGCAACGGATATACCGTCGCAGGTCACACCGCCTCACCAAATCGTACTCGGTGAAGAGGAAATGACTGACGTCAGCTTGGCGACGTTCTATGTCTTCGACAAGGAAAACGCCAAGACCCCGCGGGTCGGCGAAAAATATGCTCGCGGTTGCGGAGGCAGGGGTTGCGGCGGCGGCTGCAGGGGCTGCAGGGGCTGTGGCGGCCGGGGCTGCGGCGGCTGCAGAGGCTGCGGCGGCTGTGGCGGCTGCGGTGGCGGAGGCTGCTGTCTGTCGTGGGGAGGTTGCAACTGGTGCTAGGCCCGAGCGCTTTCCGATTGCGTTGACAGGGTCGTCATGGCCGGGTTTGGGTTCGACTTGGCCAAACCATGTGTTGTTTGCAGCGCCGCCCACAGGGTGCGTGGGCGGAGTTGCACACGTGGGGCGCTGGGCGGCCGACATTTTTGGGAAACGCTGGCGCGCGAGACGGACGACGGAGTTCGGGCAGGCGGAGAATACGCCGTGCACCGGCGATCCGGAGTGGTGGCGAAGGCGCGCGTTCTGACCTCATGACGGGCGATCACGGGACCAGCCCTGCGCGGCGCGACAGCGAGGACATTCCGCAGTTCGCGCCGAATTTCTCGGTCTACGTGCTGCCACCTGATGTCGTGTGCCTCTATTCCGAGGACCGGAAGTTCTTTCTTCACGGCGAACTCTATTGTGCCCTCGCCTCTGCCATCGG
>JBEKZK010000491.1:0-4420 GCA_049509935.1 Xanthobacteraceae bacterium
GTAGGTCAGCCAGTGAAAGCCCTTGATCACATCGACCGTCTTCCACGGCTCTCCCGAGCCGAGCAGCGTCGCCGGAAAGCTCACGGCGTGGAACGGTACATTGTCCTTGCCGAGGAACTGCAGATAGCGGACGTCGTCGCGCCCCCACCACCAGTCCCGCCACTCGCGCCGCGGATCCTGCGCCGCCCATTCCTGCGTCGCCGCGATGTAGGCGATCGGCGCGTCGAACCACACGTAGAACACCTTGTGCTCGAAGCCCGCCCGCGGCACCGGCACGCCCCACGAAAGGTCCCGCGTGATGCAGCGGTCGCGCAGGTCCGAGGTGAGCAGGCTCTTCGCCAGCGCCACCACGAACGGCGGCCAGCCGTCGCGGCCGTCGATCCACCGGTTGAGGCGGTCGAGCAGCAGCGACTGGCGCAGGAACAGATGCCGGCTCTGCCGCGGCTCGAGGGCGGTCGAGCCCGACAGCGCCGACCGCGGCGCCACCAGATCGATCGGGTCGAGCAGCGCGCCGCAGCCGTCGCACTGGTCGCCGCGCGCCGCCGCGAACCCGCACCGCGGGCACACGCCTTCGACGTAGCGGTCGGGCAGGAAGCGGCCGTCGGCCGCAGACCAGATCTGGCACACTGAGCGCTCCTCGATCAGCCCGGCAGCATCGAGGCGCTGGTAGAAATGCCTCGTGAGCGCGTGGTTTGCCGGCGAGGACGAGCGGCCGAAGTGGTCGAACGACAGGCCGAAACGGCGATAGATGTCGGCCTGGATGGCATGCTGGGCATCGCAGTAGCTGCGCACGTCCTGTCCGGCCGCGGCGGCGCCGAGCTCGGCTGGCGTGCCGTGCTCGTCGGTGCCGCACACGAACAGCACCTCGTCACCGATCTGACGGCGGTAGCGGGCGTGGACGTCGGCCGGCAGCAGCGAGCCGACGAGATTGCCGATGTGCTTGACGCCGTTGATGTACGGCAGTGCGCTGGTGATCAGAATCCTGCTCATTGGAAAGCCTCGTGCGAGACGCGCGCCGAGCCCAGTCGAACAAAAGCCCTCCCGCTCGTCGCGGAAGGGCTTGCGCAGGCCTCGCGCGCGTCAGGCGCGTCAACCCCTCCGGTCGGACCTCCAGCGGTCGGGCCGGCGCATTCGCGTGTGCCTGATGGGCAGGGGCAGGATCATGACATTTGCGTATCACGTCGAGCGTGCGGAAGCCAGCCGCGCCGCAGCGAGCACTCAGCGAGCACGCAAGCAGCGACCGTGCCGCCCGCAGACCCGGGCCCAGGGCGGTTGGAAATCACCTCGCGGGCGGCTATCAGCACTGGTGTACCGATTCCGAAGTCCGCATCACTTCGCGACATCCTCCGGTGCGAACTTCGGAACCAAGAGGCGCAATAGCAAGCTTATGATTCTAGTGCGGTTTTTGGATCTGAAGCTCCTATGACGAGCGCGCCGCACATCTGATAGGAACTTCAAATCCACCCCACTAGGCGGACAACGCCAAAGGCTCGATCAATGACCGAAACCCCACCCGACCGCCTGTCGAATGACCCGGCGAGCCCCTTTTACGACGCGGCGGCCCTCGAGAGGGGGGTGGGCATCCGGTTCAACGGGGTGGAGAAGACCACGGTCGAGGAGTACTGCATCAGCGAGGGATGGATCCGCGTGGCGGTCGGCAAGACGCTGGACCGCCGCGGCAATCCGCTCACTCTCAAGCTCCGCGGCGTTGTCGAGCCGTATTTCCGGACCGGCGGCGACTGACCGAAGCGCCCTACCTCCGCCACCAGCTCGAATCGTAGGTCCGCGCACGTTCCCCGCTGTCGCCATAGACGAGCGACTCGATCTCATAGGGGGTGACGCCGAGGTCGCGCAACGTCGCGCTGTCCAGCGAATGAAGCAGCCGGATGGTCAGCCGCTGCGCCTGCCAGGCACACACCCGGGTCCACAGCCGGTGGAGCAGGCCGGGCCGCCACGATGCGGCATGGCATGCGGACGAAAGGTCGGTCAGGGCCATCGCCATCTCCTCGAAAGCATATGAGATATCCTCACACCGGATACCTTCCTAACAGTAAAGATCGTCCTGGCCAGTTGCATGTGCAAACGATATTATCTCGCCTCATGCATGAGAATTACTAAACCATATGACCCATCCCCTGCCGCCCCTCAACGCGCTGCGGGCGTTCGAGGCGATCGCCCGCCACCTGAGCTTCTCGAGGGCGGCCGACGAGCTGCACGTGACGCCGGCGGCGCTCAGCCATCAGATCCGCGGGCTGGAGGAGCAGCTCGGCGTGGCGCTGTTCCATCGCCGCACCCGGGGGATCGAGCTCACCGACGCCGGACGCCTGATCTATCCGGGCCTGCATGCGGGCTTTGCGAGCGTCCGTGACGCCGTCGCCCGGCTCGACCGTGCGCGCGAGGACCGCATCCTGGTCATCAGCGCGACGCCCGGGCTCACCGCCAAATGGCTGGTGCCGCGGCTCTGGCGTTTCCTCGCCGCGCATCCCCAGATCGACGCCCGGATTTCCGCCAGCATGGGCTTTGCGGATTTCATCGGTGACGAGGTGGACGTGGCGATCCGCCTGAGTGGCGGGGTGCACCCCGGGCTGTACGTCGAACGGCTGTTCGATGATTCGGTGTTGCCGGTGTGCAGCCCCCGGCTGATCGAGCAGGGGTTGCGGGGAATCGAGGACCTCGCCCGCTTCACCCTGATCCACTACGAGATTCCGCTGTCGTCCCCGTCGCCGCCGCTGTGGGCCGAGTGGCTGACCGTTGCGGGCGCCCGCGGGGTCGATGCGACGCGCGGCCTGCGTCTCAACGTGGCCGACCACGCGCTCGACGCCGCGGTGGCGGGGGCCGGGGTGGCGCTGTCCTACAAGCTGATCGCCACCGACGACGTGCGCTCCGGCCGCCTGCTGATCCCGTTCGGGCCCGAGCTGCCGCTGCACGAGCGCGCCTATCATTTCGTCTGCCTGCCCGGCCACGAGACGCGACCCAATGTGCGCGCGTTCCACGATTGGCTCTTCGCCGAGATGCAACAGACGCGGGAGCAGTGGGCCGCCGCGACGATCGCATCGGCGCAACAGCCACCAACGTGACGCAGTGCCGGCGTCTGGCAATCCCGCACCGTTCGCGGTATGAGCGCGCCTCCGCGTTTCCCTCCCCCTCATTCATCCGGCGGCGCCACAACGATGCTCAGGATCGACAATCTCGTATTCAACGGCTGGGGGCGCCGCTTCTTCGATTCCGCAACCGTTGCGTTGCCGGTCGGCGCCAAGGTCGGCCTCGTCGGACGCAACGGGGTCGGAAAATCGACCCTGTTCCGGCTGATCCAAGGGCAGCTCACGGCGGACGGCGGCGACATCAGCCTGCCGAAGGGCGCCCGGATCGCATCGGTCGACCAGGAGCATCCGGCGACGCCGGTCACCCTCATCGATACGATTCTGGCAGCCGACGTCGAGCGCGCGGCGCTCAACGCCGAGCTCGCGACTGCGGCGCCCGAGCGCATGGGCGAGATCTACGGCCGGCTGATCGACATCGACGCGGATCGCGCGCCGGCGCGGGCGGCGGAAATCCTGAGCGGGCTCGGCTTCTCGACCGCCGATCTCGCCCGCCCGATGGCGGAGTTCTCCGGCGGATGGCGCATGCGGGTGGCGCTGGCCTCGGCGCTGTTCGCCGCCGCCGACCTCATGCTGCTCGACGAGCCCACCAACTATCTCGACCTCGAGGGCGCGCTCTGGCTCGAGGCCCGGCTGCGGAAGTACCCGCACACGGCGCTGATCATCAGCCACGATCGCGAGCTGCTCAACAAGTCGGTCGACTTCATCCTGCACATCCGCGAAGGCAAGCTCGATCTCTACACCGGCGGCTACGACGATTTCGAGAAGCGGCGTGGCGAAATGCTGCGCCTGCAGTCGGCCACGCGCGCCAAGCAGGACGCCGAGCGCGCCCATCTGCAGAAGTTCGTCGACCGCTTCCGTGCCAAGGCCAGCAAGGCGGCGCAGGCGCAGTCGCGGATGAAGCGGCTCGCCAAGCTCGAGCCGGTCGCCGCGGTGATCGAGGAGCGCGTGGCGCCGTTCACGCTGCCGTCGCCGCTGCGGCCGCTGGCGCCGCCGCTGGTCCAGCTCGAGGACGTGAGCGTGGGCTACGACGGGGTTGCGGTGCTGTCGGGACTCGATCTGCGCCTCGATGTCGACGATCGCATCGGGCTGGTCGGCGTCAACGGGGCGGGCAAGTCGACGTTCGCCAAGATGCTGGCGGGAAACCTGGCGATCCAGTCCGGCCGCATCAACCGCGACAGCCGAATCCGGGTCGGCTGGTTCCACCAACACCAGATCGAGGCGCTGGATCCGGCCGATACCCCGCTCGACATCATCCGTCGCCAGTGCCCGGACGACAGCGAGAGCGCACGCCGGTCGCGGCTGGCGCGGTTCGGCCTCGG
>JBEKZK010000492.1:0-4418 GCA_049509935.1 Xanthobacteraceae bacterium
GAGGTCAAGACGTCGGACTGCGGCGCAACTCAGCCTTCATCTGTCCTCCGTCGTCCGTCGTCCGTCCTCCGTTTCCTCTGTCCTCCGTCGTCCGTCCTCCGTTTCCTCTGTCCTCATGCTCGAGCAACCATTGCTTCCGATGCAGTCCGCCGCCGTAGCCGGTGAGCGAGCCGTCGGCGCCGATGACGCGATGGCAGGGCACGACCACTCCGATCGGGTTCGCCCCGTTGGCGAGGCCGACGGCGCGCACCGCGGCCGGCCTGCCGATCACTGACGCGAGCGCGCCGTAGCTCAGCGTGCGCCCGGGCTCGATGCGGCGCAGGGCCGACCACACCCGGCGCTGGAACGGTGTTCCGCCGGTCCGCGTCACAATTTCGCTCAAGGCCCGACAGTGGCCGGCGAAGTAGTTCGCCAGCGGTTGGTGCACGCTGTCGGGGGCGATGCCGTCCCGCAGCTCGACCACGCCGAAATTCAACCTGAGCAGACGGGCGAGGCGGGCCGTACAATCTTCCCAGTCGAGTGCGCACAGGGCGCCGGCGGCGTCGGTGACGAGAAGCGCGATCCCGATCGGCGTCGCGAACCGGTCGACCGACAGGCGTTCAGGCTGCCCGCTGGTCATCGGCGCTCTCTTCGCTGATCTCTTGGCCGATCTCTTGGCTGATCTCTTGGCTGATCTCTTGGCTGATCTCTTGGCCGATCTCTTGTTCGATAGGCTGCGGGGACGCCGTGTGACGGCCGGACGCCCACAGATGCGCGGCCGCATAGGCGCGCCAGGGCCGCCACCGCTCTGCATGGGCGGCAAGCTCGCCCGGCGTCGGACGGCGCCCGTCGGGACCGGTCATGGCACGCATCAGACCGACGTCCGAGGCCGGAAAGGCGTCCGCCTCGCGAAGCTCCCGCATCGCGATGTACTGCGCCGTCCAGTCGCCGACTCCCGACAGAGATCGGAGCTGCGCGATCGCCTCCTCGAGGCTCCGGCGCGGACCGAGGATCAGCGGATCGGCGACGACCGCCGCGGCCAGGGCGTTCAGCGCCTTCGCCCGCTGCCGCGGCAGTCCGAGCCGGCAGAGATCGGCGCCGGCCAGGCGCGCCGGCGCCGGGAACACGTGCGTCAGATCGCCGGTGGTCGGGCCGGCCTCGGCCAAAGGATCGCCGTAAACCTGCACGAGCCGTCCCAGCAGCCCGGAGGCGGCCGGAACCGCGATCCGCTGGCCGATGATGGCGCGGACCGCGAGCTCGAAGCCGTCCCAGGCGCCCGGCACCCGGATGCCGGGCCGCGCGGCGACCAGCGGCGCCAGCACCGGATCACCGGTCAGGTGGGCATTGATCGGGGCCGGATCGGTCGCGAGATCGAGCACGCGACGCACCCGGGCGATGATCGTCGGCAGGGCGGTCAGATTGGGAAACCGGACCTCGACGGCGAAGCGGTTGCCGCCGCCGGGTTCGACGTGGAGCGTGCCGCGGCCAGCTCCCAGAGCGATCGTGCGGCCGTAGCCGTGGCGCGACACCGACTCGACGCCCGGGATCGCACGGGCGGCAAGAAAGCCGAGCATCGCGTCCCAGTCGTAGGGCGGCGCATAGGCCAGCCCGAACCGGACCAGCCCGGTCTCGTGCGCCGGGTCCGACATCCTGGCTCGCCTGAGCGCCGCCGGCGGGCGCGCGAACAGCTGGCGAAATGTCTCGTTGAAGCGCCGCACGCTCCTGAAGCCCGCCGCCAGGGCAACCTCGGCCATGGGCAGACCGGTCTCCCGGATCAGCTGCTTGGCCAGGAGGATACGTCGGGTCTGCGCCACCGCAACCGGCGAGGCGCCGAGATGCTGGCGGAACAGACGGCGCAGCTGCCGGCTGCCGACCCCGAGGCGCGCCGCCAGAGCCTCGATGCCGGCCTCGTCCAGCGCACCCGATTCGATCAGCGCCAGCGCACGCGAGACCGTGTTGGACGTGCCGCGCCACACCGCGAGATCGGGCGAGGCTTCCGGCCGGCAGCGCAGGCAGGGCCGGAAACCCGCCGCCTGGGCCGCAGCCGCGGTCGGGAAGAAGCGGACGTTCTCGATCCGGGGCGTGCGCGCCGGGCAGATCGGCCGGCAATAAATCCCGGTCGTCGTCACGCCGACGAACAGGCGGCCGTCGAAACGGGCGTCGCGGGTCGCGAGAGCGCGGTAGCAGGCGGCGTGGTCGAGATCCATGGCGCGATCATCCACCACGCCGCCCGGTCCTGTCTGGCGGTTTTCGGACCCGAATGGATCTCAGCCGTTGCGGCAATGCGAGCAGATGCCAGCGATCTCGATCACCGGGGTCCTGGGCACGAAGCCGGCGCTCCGCGCCGCGGTCATCAGCGACTCGGCAACGGCGACCGACGGTGCCTCGCCGACCGTGCCGCAGACCTCGCAGATCAGGAACACCATGGCGCCCGAGTCGTGCGGGTTGATGCATGCCACGAAGGCGTTGCGGCTCTCGATGCGATGGACGAGGCCGTTCTCCACCAGGAAGTCGAGGGCGCGATAGACCGTGATCGGCGCCGGGCGCGGTCCCCGCTCGGCGAGACGATCGATGACGTCGTAGGCGCCGAGCGGCTGGTGGCTCGCGGCGAGCGCGTCGAGGACCCGCCGGCGGGTCGCGGTGAGCCGCTGGCCGCGCTCGGCGCACAAGGCTTCGGCATGGGCCATCGCCTCCGCCGAGCAGCGACCATGATCGTGGCCGGGCGGAAGAAAGATGTCCTTCGGCTTCGGGCTCCGTGCGGCCATGCGGTGCTCCCGTGGCGATGCCATCATATAGAGCATCCGGCGGAAAGGTGGACTCCGGCTTTGCACCGACCGGCGGGGCGATCAGCTAAGCCATCCTTCGTCCCGGAGCGCCTGCTCGAGCTCGCGCGTGGCGGACGCCAGGTCCTGCTCTCCGCCGCTGGTGGCGGCCTGATGGAGCAGCTCGGACACCCGCAGCCACCCGGGACGGCGCTGGCGATAGGCGGGGAATTCCAAAATCATCCACGCGGCGTCGCGCAGCGTCACGAGCTGCGCCACCGGGCCCTTGGCGGGCAGCAGCGGCCGCGACAGCCTGCGGTTCCAGTTGAGACGGGTGGTGGCCATGCCGGAGCCGCCGTCAGCGGGCCGCAACGGCGCGGTCGGGCCCGTCCGCCACGCTCCCGCCGACGCCCCGCATGCCCGCTGCGTGCGCACGCGCACTTCCGCGATCGCCGAAGTCCCCTCTCATGCCAGCCGATGATTTTCGCCGCCGGCTCGGCTGCGTCAATCGCATTCATCACGATTTAGAACGATTATATTGTATGGCGCCCCGGTTGTTCTGTGAAAGACAAGAATTCCTCCAGATTAGAATTATTTTAAACTCGGTTTTTCTTTTGCAATTGTTCGACGACTTCACTAAGGGAAGGTGGGTGTCTCGCGCCCTCGCCCTGCGCAGGGATCCGGCGGATCTCGGGGCGCGATCGAGCATGGCCGTTCGAGCATTTGACGGATGATCGTCTGTTCCTGCAATGTCCTGAGCGACCATGAGGTGCGTGCCGTCATCAGCGGCACGACGCCTCCGCAGACCACGCGTCAGGTCTATGGCTGCCTCGGGTGCAGCGCCCAATGCGGGCGCTGCGCGCGAACGATCCGGCGGATCATGGACGAGGCGCTCACTGCCTGCGCGGCGGACTGCGCGTGCCACCGCCACCGGGCCCAGGAAGGTGTGCCATGAAGGGCGATGCCCAGGTCATCGACTTCCTCAACCGCGCGCTGCGGCACGAGCTCACGGCGGTCAACCAGTATTGGCTGCACTACCGGCTGCTGGAGAACTGGGGCTACCTGGTGCTCGCCAAGACGTGGCGCAAGGAATCGATCGAGGAGATGGAGCACGCCGACAAGCTGGTGGCCCGCATCATCTTTCTCGACGGCTTCCCCAACATGCAGGTGCTCGATCCGCTGCACATCGGCCAGACCGTCAAGGAGGTCCTCGACTGCGACCTCGCGGCCGAGATTTCGGCTCGCGCGCTCTACCAGGAAGCCGCGACCCACTGTCACGCCGTCAGGGACTACGTCACCCGCGACCTGTTCGAGAAGCTGATGGCCGACGAGGAGCATCACATCGACTTTCTGGAGACCCAGCTCGACCTCGTCGACAAGCTCGGGCTCCAGCTCTATGCCCAGCATCACATCGGCAAGCTCGAGGACGGCGACTGAGCGCGCTTGTGCACGCCAGCCGGGCCTGAGTTTGACGCCGGCACGGCGCGACTCCCTCTCCCCATCGGGGAGAGGGCTGGGGTGAGGGGGTTACGGACGTATTTGATGGTGCGGGAGCCCCTCACGCGACCCTAATCTCGACCGTTAGGAGTGGGGTGCGGGAGTTACGGATCTATCAATAGCGCCGGGGGGCCCCCCCCCCCCCCCCCCCCCCCCGGGGGGGGGGGGGGGGGGGGGGGC
>JBEKZK010000493.1:0-4410 GCA_049509935.1 Xanthobacteraceae bacterium
GACCGCGGCTTCGAGACCGAGCCCTACCGAATAGCCGTACAACCATTTGCTCAGGATCTGGCTCTGAGAATAGCCGAACGTGTAGCCCACTTTGGGGCAGCCTGCCGTACCTCCGTTAATGCAAACAAAGGACACGGTGGCGCTGTCGTTGATGTCGGCGCGGCCGGCCGCGAGTCCGACGGTCGCATACGGCAGGAAATTCCCGATGATATAACCGGCCCGCGCATGCAACGTGCCGTAGTCCGTGATGTGGGTCAGTGCCGAAGCTGTGATGATCGTCCCGTAAGTGTTGCCGTCACCGGGAGTGACGACGAAGGGCGCTGGCGACGAGGGCGTCGTCGACTGCGATCCTGTCAGCGACGTGCGATTGTAGTTCAGCTCAACGCCAAGCACGACCTGCTCCCACTGGCTGTTGTAGCCGAAGAAGGCGCCGTAGCTGCTGCTCTGTGTGTCCTGCGTGCCGAAGACTGGGGTATTCTGGACGCCCGCGCTAAGGAAATCCAGATTGCGCAAGGCGAAGGAGAGGAGCGGCTCGGCGGCGTTGGTGAAGTCCATGTGCGAGGTGGCGTATCCGAGCTGGCCGCCGGCGTAGAACCCGCTCCAGCGCGGATACGACGGCGATTGGGGCTGGAATGCATCCGAGCCGCGGATGAAGCTGTCGTCGAGGTCGGCGGCCACGGCGGCGTCGACGCAGCCGAGCACCGCCAGGCAAATCATGACTGAACGCATTGCGCACCTATGGGCTACACGGCATCTTCGTCGATATGGCAAACACAGTGTTACCAATTAACCTTAAGGGAGGCTTAAATTCGGATCGCTGCTGCGACTCTTGCGCGGTCGGTCAATGCGCCGTCTCCGCTGCCCCCAAACAGAACAACGGCGCGGTGGTGCCGCGCCGTTGCGATCTGCGAAGCAGGTGGAGAACCGCCTATCAGCCCTTGGTGACGACCGGCGGGTAGTAGGCCGGCTGCTGCGCCGGCTGGATCATCCAGCGCAGACCGAGCTTGACGTCCTGGGAGGTCAGATCGCGGAACTGCATCGGCCCGAGATTCTGCGTGCCGTCGAATGCCACGAGGTCGCCGGTCTGCGCCTTGCCGAGGTTGAGGTAGCGGTAGGCCAGCTCGACCGTGAAGCCCGGTGTCACCTTGTAGGAGAGACCACCGTACAGCGCCCAGGCCAGACTGGTCGTCGACGCCGAATTGGCGAAACCGGTGCTGGTGATGGGGAACTGCGTGTTGTTGCTGCCGACAGCGAGATCGCGGAAGTTGCTGATCGTGTTGTAGGCGACACCGACGCCGCCGCCGACGAATGGGGTCACACACCACCAGGTTCCAAGATCGGCGTAGAGGTTGGCGAGAAAGAGCCAACTCGACATGCTGGCGCTGTAACTGTCATTGCCAATTGCCGTACCGCCAAACCCGTTGGGGAAGGTGGTGATGTCGAGGCCGTGGAAATTGGCCGAGAAGCGATACTCGCCGGTCACGTCGGCGCGCAGGAAGCTGTTGAACTGGTAGCCGACGCCGAGGCCGAACGAGGTCCCGCCATCGAATGCCTTGTCGACGGTGTTCACCGTGATGCCGGCCACCCCGTTGTTGACCTGGTCGTTGAACAGGCTGCCGACCTGCTGGGCGGTGAAGCCGACGTCGCCGCGCAGATACCAGCCGGTGCAGCAATCATCGGCGACGACCGGCGGCGCTCTCTGGATGATCGGCGGAAGATCAGCGGCCTGCACCGCCGGGATGCTCGCGAGCACGGCTGCTCCCGCGAGCGCTAACGACTTCAGACTTCCCATGGCTTCGTCCTTTCCTCACGGCAGGGTTTCGACGAGGATGATGCCGGCCGCCGCAGTGTCGATTGATTGATTAATGCTTGATGAACAGCGGGCGCGCTCGGGACTACGCGGCGGCCTCGGTGAGGGCGTCGACGATGCCGTCGACCACCTCCTCGATCAGGAACCGGTCGTCGCCCTCGCCCATCACCCGGATCACCGGCTCGGTCCCGGACGGGCGGATCACCAGCCGTCCCTGGCCGTCCAGCCGGCGTTCCGCGTCGGCGATCGCCGACTGCACCTCGACCCGATCCAGCGGGTGGCCGCCCTTGTGGCGCACGTTCTTCATGATCTGCGGCAGCGGATCGAAGCGATGGCACACTTCACTGACCGGACGGTCCTGCTTCCTCACCACGGCGAGCACCTGCAGGGCGGTCACCAGCCCGTCGCCGGTGGTCGCATAATCGGACAGGATGATATGGCCGGAAGGCTCGCCGCCGACGTTGTAGCCGTGCTCGCGCATCTGCTCGAGCACGTAACGGTCGCCGACCGCGGTGCGGATCAGGCCGAGTCCCAATCCGGCGAGGTGACGTTCCAGTCCGAGATTGGACATCACGGTGCCGACGATGCCGGGCTTGGCGAGCCTGCCGTCCTCGTGCCAACTCTCCGCCACCACCGCCATCAACTGGTCGCCGTCGACCAGGTGGCCCTTCTCGTCGACCACCACGACCCGGTCGGCGTCGCCGTCGAGCGCGATGCCGATGTCGGCCCGCACCTCGCGCACCTTCTGACACAGGGCCTCGGGCGACACCGATCCGCATTCCTTGTTGATGTTGAACCCGTTGGGCTCGATGCCGATGGCGATAACCTCGGCGCCCAGCTCCCACAGCGCGGAAGGCGCCACCCGATAGCCGGCTCCGTTGGCGCAATCGACGACGACCCGCAGGCCCGCGAGATCGAGCGCACGCGGCAAGGTGCGCTTGGCGGCCTCGATGTAACGGTCGTGCACGCCGTCGATGCGCCGAGCGCGTCCGAGATCGGCGCTCTTGGCCGAGCGTTTCGACAGGTCGGCATCGAGCAGCGCCTCGATGCCGCGCTCGACCTCGTCGCTGAGCTTGTAGCCGTCGGGACCGAACAGCTTGATGCCGTTGTCGTCGTAGGGGTTGTGCGAGGCCGAGATCATCACGCCGAGGTCGGCGCGCATCGAACGCGTCAGCATCGCGACCGCCGGCGTCGGCATCGGCCCGAGCAGCAGGACGTCCATGCCGACCGACGTGAAGCCGGCCACCATGGCGTACTCGATCATGTAGCCGGACAGCCGCGTGTCCTTGCCGATGACGACGCGATGGCGGTGCTCGCCGCGCTGGAACATCAGGCCGGCGGCCTGTCCAACCTTCAGCGCGAGATCCGGCGTGATCGTGCCGTTTGCCCGCCCGCGGATGCCGTCAGTGCCGAAATACCTGCGACCCATCACGCCCCACCCGTCCCCAACACGTCGCCGACCGACCGGATCATACCGCCTTCGACGGATCGACGACTGCAAAAATCGTGAGGATGGTTACGGCAGCAGGCTACCGCGGCGTCACCATCGCCGCGGGCCCTGCTTCACCGTCGCGCGCCAATCAGGCCTGCGGCTGCGGCTCCATGCCGCCGGCCTCCGGGCGCGGCCGGGGGCCCTTGCCGGCGGTCGGCACCGCGGACGACCGCGGCGGCGGAGGCTCGTTCAACCCCTCGCGGACCGGCGGCTTGCCGCCGAGCAGGTCCTTGATCTCGTCGCCCGACAGCGTCTCGTACTCGAGCAGTCCCTTGGCGAGGATCTCGAGCTCGCCGCGCTTCTCGACGAGGATCTGCTCGGCCTCGGCGTAGCCCGCCGCCACCAGCCGCTTGATCTCGGCGTCGATCTTCTGCACCGTCGCTTCGGAGATGTTCTGCTGCCGCGAGACCGAATAGCCGAGGAATACCTCCTCCTGGTTCTCGCCATAGGCGACGGTGCCGAGCTCGTTGGACAAGCCCCAGCGCGTCACCATCATGCGGGCGAGCCGGGTCGCCTGCTCGATGTCGGAAGCGGCGCCCGACGTCACCTTCTCGCGGCCGAACACCAGCTCCTCGGCGACCCGGCCCCCCATCATGATGGCGAGGCGCGACGTCATCTGCTCGAGGCTCATGGAGAGCTTGTCGCGCTCGGGAAGCTGCATCACCATTCCGAGCGCGCGTCCGCGCGGAATGATGGTCGCCTTGTGCACCGGATCCGTCGCCTTGACGCTCAGCGCCACGATGGCGTGCCCGCCCTCGTGATAGGCCGTCAGCTGCTTCTCCTCGTCGGTCATGATGAGGGACTTGCGCTCGGCGCCCATCATCACCTTGTCCTTGGCGTCCTCGAACTCCTGCTGGGTGACCATGCGCTTGTTGCGCCGTGCCGCCATCAGCGCCGCCTCGTTGACCAGGTTGGCGAGGTCGGCGCCGGAAAAGCCCGGCGTGCCGCGCGCCGTCACCTTGAGATTGACGTCGGGCGCCAGCGGCACCTTGCGGACGTGGACCTTCAGGATCTGCTCGCGGCCGACCACGTCGGGATTGGGCACGATCACCTGGCGATCGAAGCGACCGGGACGCAGCAGTGCCGGATCGAGCACGTCGGGGCGGTT
>JBEKZK010000494.1:0-4404 GCA_049509935.1 Xanthobacteraceae bacterium
GCGAACTTCGGAATCCAAAGGTGCACTAGCAAGTCTATGATTCTAGTGCGGCTTTTAGGATTTGAAGTTCCTATGACGAGCGCGTCGCACATCTGATAGGAACTTCAAATCCGCCGCACTAGACGAGATGTGACCGGCGGGCATGCACCCGGCCGGCCCCGACGATCGCCGCACCATCACTCGTGCGGAAGGACGGCGAGCGGCGTCGCGTAGGGCTCGACGCGCAACGAGCTGTTCGCGAGCAGCGCCACCTGGCGCAACGGCGCCTCCTGCAGATCGCCGTTGGCCGCCTTGCGCACCGCATACTGCCAGACCGTGAGCTCGCCCTTGGAGGTGAGCGCGCGAGCGACCGCGCCGACATCGTGACCGCCCAGGCGGCCGAGCTCCTCGGCGGAGAGTCCGATGATGATTTCGTCCTTTACGGTGATGATCTTGAACAGGGTCATTGCCTTGTCTTCGCTGCGGGCGGTCGCGGGCGCCGCCATGCAGAGCATCGCCAGCGCACCCGCGCGCAGCGCATGTCGTACCGCTGTCTGCTTCATCTGGCCTTCCTGTTGTCCGATTTTCGGCTGTCTCGAATCTGCCCCCGGGTCGACGGAGCTTCGTGAACCGGCGGGCATTAGTCGCGCGAGCCGGGGCGTCGGTTCACGGCGGGTAGAGATATTTCGATCCGGATCGTACGGGTGGCGTCCGATGGCGCGTGAGCAGCCGGCAGAGCGCTTCTCACGTCGCCTTCTGCCGCGCCGACACCAGCTCGGGCGCGGGGCCCCCGGCAGCCGCGCTCCTCGGCTCGACATGCTGGTTCTGCACGCGAATCGCCGAGAGCCGGCGACGTACCAGATTGATATGCTCGCGCAGATCGTAGGCCTGGTTGGAGAAACCGAGCGGAATCGACAGCCCGTCCACCGTGGTCTCGATGCGGTCGATCCGGGCGAACGCCTGGTCGAATTCCTCGGTGCTGGAGTCCGGCGTGACCGCAGCTTCGACCTTTCGCAGCTCGCCGTACCAGCGAAAGATGCGTCGGCGGATGCGCCACGTGTAGAGCATCGGCGCGAAGCGGACGAGCGGCAGGCCGATACCGAGCAGCGGAACGAGGAGCACGATCATGCGGTCCGCCAGCGTCGCGAGCCAGAACGGCAGGTAGCGCTGGAGGAACGGCGGACCCGACTTGTAGACCCGTGCGGCATCGGGGGCGAGCGGGAACTCGGGATCGACGGTCACGGGAAACTGTCCGACGCGGCCGAGGACACCGGCCTCACCCTTCGGACCCAGCGCGGGGAGCGCATGGACGTCGATCACCGCCTGCGTCATCAGATTGACCAGGGCCGAGTTCATGTCGTCGCGCACCACCAGCGCCGCCATGGTGGCGACCAATGCGGTATCGACCGTCGGAATGTTCCTGGCGAGATCATATACGCCCTGCTTGAGGTCGACGCGCGAGAGAAACGGAAACCTCTGGGAATAGGCGTCCGCCTGCGACAGGTTCATCAATCGGACGCGGGACGAATTGAACAGCCGTGCCACGGTCTTCGCCTCCGGAGCGAGCACGAGGAAGCCGGCCTCGGCCTTGCCGCTCTCCAGCGTTTCAACGTAGTCGGGCAGCTCCATGTTGATCAGCGTCGCACTGGTGGCGGTGACGCCGCTGGCGGCCAGCAGCCTGGTCGCCAACTGATTGGTGCCGCTGCCGTCAGGTCCGACCAGAACGCGCTTTCCCACCAGATCGGACAGCCGGCTGAACGGCGCGTCGACGCGATAGAAAATCCACAGCGGCTCGTAGAACAGCCGGCCGATCGAGCGCAGCTGCGGCGCCTCGCGCGCGCTCGCGATCCCGCCCTGCAGGAAAGCGAGCGCGACATCGGACGTCTTGTCGGTGATGAGCTTGAGGTTCTCCAACGACCCGGAGGTCTCGCGGATGTCGAGCGTGACACCGCTTGCGGCGACGAATTGCCGGTATTGCTCGGCCAGATGATAGTACGGACTTTCCTTGCTTGCCGCCGCGATCACGATCGTCTGCGGCGGCGCCGGCGTGACGAAACGCGATGCGACCCAGAACGTCAGGGCCAGCAACAGGATCGCGGGTCCGCTGCTCCACAACAGCTCGCGGATGCGCCCGCGTGACGATATCGGCTTCATGCACGCACCTCGTCCGTCCGGCCGCACGGTACCATGCCGCCGGTCGTTCGCCTCGCTCGATTCACCGGAAAAGTCCGCCCCGTCGCCGTGCAGCAGCGCCCTCGGATTCGATGTTTGTCGCACTGTCCCGGGGAAAAACCGGTGTCCACATATACGAAATGCACTAGGCTGAGGCGCTCATGCCACAATTTCGCCCCTCCCTGTTGGCCGCCGCCTATCGGCTCTACGAGCGTCGCCTGCTCCGGCAGGTGCGCGCGCGGCCGGTGCCGCGCCACGTCGGGCTGATCCTGGACGGCAATCGCCGCTATGGCCGTCAGCACAATCTCAAGGATGCGCGAAAGATCTACGGGGCCGGCGCCGACAAGCTCGACGACCTCATCGACTGGTGCATCGAGCTCGACATACCGGCGGTGACGCTGTGGGTGTTCTCGACGGAAAATTTCGAGCGCAAGCCCGAGGAGGTGTCCGGCATCCTGTCGGCCGTCGAGGCCAAGCTGAAGCTCCTCGCCGAAGACCCGCAGATTCATCGGCGGAGAATCTGTGTCCGCACGGTGGGCCGGCTCGAGCTGTTGCCCCCGGCGGCGCTCGAGGCGGCGCGCGCCGCGGAGGCCGCCACCAAGGGATACAGCGGCATGTATCTGACGATCGCCGCCGCCTATGGCGGCCGGCAGGAGATCACCGACGCGGTGCAGGCGCTGCTGCGCGACCAGATGAGCCAGGGCAAGAGCCTCGCCGAGGCGATCCCGCTGGTGACCCCGGAGACGATCGGCAAGTACCTCTATGCGCCCGACCTGCCGGATCCGGAGCTGATCATCCGCACCAGCGGCGAGATCCGCCTGTCGGGATTCCTCCTGTGGCAGAGCGCCTTCAGCGAGTTCTACTTCACCGACGTGTTCTGGCCGGCGTTCCGGCGGATCGACTTCCTCCGCGCGGTGCGGGCCTTCCAGCAGCGCCACCGCCGCCACGGGCAGTAGAATAGCGCGGAATCATTCGCCAAATGGCGTGGTTCTTGTATCCTGACGGGGCAATGAAGCCCGCGCCCTTCCGATATCTCCGAGCCCGCTCGTCCCCGGAGGCGCTCGACCTCAAGGCCGAGCACGGCGACGAGGCAAAATTCCTGGCGGGCGGCCAAAGCCTGATCCCGACGATGAATTTTCGCCTCGCCCAGCCCGCGATCCTGATCGACATCAACGCGGTGGCCGAGCTCGACGGAGTGCGGATGGACGACGGCGGCCTGCGGATCGGCGCGCTGACCCGGTACCGGACGCTCGAGCGCGATGCGCTGGTTGGACGGCATCAGCCGCTTGTCCGCGAGGCCCTGCCGCAGATCGCGCACCCGCAGATCCGCAACCGTGGGACGCTCGGCGGCAACCTCGCCAATGCGGACCCCGCCTCGGAGCTTCCCGCCGTGGTGCTCGCCCTCGGCGGCAGGTTGCGGGCGCAGTCGGTCCGCGGCGGGCGCTGGATCGAGGCGGCGGACTTTTTCCTCAGTGCGCTGACGACGGCGCTGGAGCCCGACGAGATGCTGACCGAGATCGTGCTTGCGATAGCGCCGGCGCGCACCGGGACCTGCTTTCTCGAGGTGGCGCGCCGGCGCGGCGACTTCGCCATGATGGGCGTGGCCGCGGTCGTCACGCTGGCGCCGGACGGGATCTGCACCGACGCTCGGCTGACCTATTGCGGCGCCGCAGACACACCGGTGGCCGCCACGGACGCCGCCGCATCGCTGCTCGGCCGCACCATCGGCGAGGACGACATCCGCTCGGCCGCCGCGCTCGCCGAGCGCGACCTCGACCCGCCGGGCAACATGCATGCCGGCAAGGGGTTTCAGCGCCACCTCGCCGGCGTTCTCACCCGGCGCGCGCTCGAGGCCGCTGCGGCGCGGGCGCGGCAGTGAACGGCCATCGGGCGGAGGAACCCATTCATGCCGGCTGACCTGCACGCCATCACAGTCACGGTGAACGGCACGGTCTACCCGCGACAGGTCGAGTCGCGGCTGCTGCTCAGCGACTTCATCCGTCATGATCTGCGCCTCGCCGGAACGCATGTCGGCTGCGAGCACGGCGTCTGCGGCGCCTGCACGGTGCTGCTCGACGGCGTGGCGGCGCGCTCGTGCCTGATGTTCGCCGTCCAGGCCGACGGCCACCGGATCCTGACGGTCGAAGGGCTCGCGCCCGACCGCGATTCGCTGCACCCGCTGCAGCAGGCGTTCCACGAGGCCCACGCGCTGCAGTGCGGCTACTGCACGCCCGGCATCCTGATGACCATGAA
>JBEKZK010000495.1:0-4403 GCA_049509935.1 Xanthobacteraceae bacterium
AAATTCGCACCGCCCGGGATCACCATCGAGGTCGTGCCGTTCGAGAGCCCGACCGACGGCAAGAACGCGGTGCTCACCGGTACCGTCGACACCTGCATCCACGGCATCGCGGCGTTCCTGCTCGGCGCCGCCGCCGGCGAGCCGGTGGTGATCGTCGCGGCGGCCACCAACCGCGGCATGGCGATCGTCGCCGACGCCAGGTCCGACATCAGGACGGTCCGCGACCTGAAGGGCCGGCGCGTCGCGATCTTTCCCGGCTCGACCCAGGAGGTGGTGATCCTCGAGCGGCTGAAGGCGGAAGGGCTGTCGGTCGCCGACATCCAGCCGATCCGGCTGTCGTTCAGCGACATGCCGGCGGCGCTGGCGCGCGGCGACATCGACGCCTATGTGGGCGCCGAGCCCGGACCGGGCATCAGCGTCGCCAACGGCGCCGGCCGCATCGTCGAATATCCCTATTCGACGCCGATCGGCTCGCTCAACATGATCCTGTCGACCAGCGAGAAGCTGATCCGCGACGATCCGCAGCGATTGCGGCTGATCGTCGACCTGCACAAGCAGGCGACCGACTACGCCATGGCGCACCCCGAGCAGATGATCGAGGTGGCGATGCAGAAGCTCGGCCAGCAGCGCAGATCGATCGAGATCGCGGTGCCCAACGTCGAGCTCACCTGGCGGATCGACGACGAGTTCATCCGCCGCGCCCGCGCCTACGCCGAGCTGATGTTCGCGAAGAAGCAGATCCGCCAGCTTCCGGATGTCGCCAAGGTGATCAGCAAGAGCTACATGTAGCAGGTGGCGATGGCGGTTCTCACCGAGCAGGTCGCCGATGCGCCGGACGCCGCGGCGAGGACGGCGCCGCGGCGGCGACGGCGACTGCTCGACCGGGCGCGCGCAATCGTCCTCGGCGCCGGGTTTCCGCTGCTGCTGATCCTGCTGTGGGACCGCGCCGTAACCCTCACCGGCACCAGGCTCGTTCCGAGCCCGCACCAAGTCGCCGTGATGATGTACGATTTCTCCTTCGGCGGCATCTACGACGATGCCTTCAGCGGCACCATTCTCACCCACGTCTGGAAGTCGGCCCAGCGGGTCTACGGCGGGTTCGGCCTCGCGGCGCTGATCGCGATTCCGCTCGGGCTGATGATCGGCCGCATCAGGACGCTGCGCCAGCTGCTCGATCCGACCATCTCGCTGCTGCGCCCGATTCCGGTCACCGCGTGGCTGCCGCTGTCGATGATCTTCTTCGGCCTCGGACCGAACGCGGCGATCTTCCTGGTGTTCCTCGGCGCGTTCTATCCGATCCTGCTCAACACCGTCTTCGGCGTGCGCTCGGTCGACGTGCGGCTGTTCGAGGCCGCCGCCATGCTCGGCTGCGGCGGTGCCGCGATGTTCCGCGAGGTCGTGCTGCCGGCGGCGCTGCCGGCGATCCTCAGCGGGCTGCGCGTCGCCCACGGCTTCGCCTGGATCCTCATCGTGGTCGGCGAGATGACCGGCGTGCCGACCGGGCTCGGCTCGGTGATCATGGACGGCCGCACCCTGTCGCGCACCGACCTGGTGATCACCGGCATGGTCGTCATCGGCGCCGCGGGTTTCGTCACCGATCGCATCATCGTGGCGATCAGCAACCGGCTGCTCGCCTGGAGCCCGCAGCATCATGAATAGCGCCGCGCACCAGCTGGCGATCCGCCGCGTCACCAAACGCTTCGCGGTCGACGATGGCGAGATCGAGGCGCTGGCGCCGGTCGATCTGACGATCTCCAAGGGCGAGTTCGTCTGCCTGATCGGCGCCTCCGGTTGCGGCAAGTCGACGCTGCTGCGCATCGTCGCCGGGTTCGAGGAGCCGACCAGCGGCGACGTCCTGGTGGGCGGCCGGCCGGTCACCGGGCCGGGCCGCGACCGCGGCATGGTGTTCCAGGACTACGCGCTGTTTCCGTGGATGACGGTGCGCCGCAATATCGCGTTCGGGCCGCGCCAGCGCCGGCTCGGCAGTGCCGAGGTCGACGCCAGAACGGAAACCCACATGCGGCTGGTCGGCCTCGAGCAGTTCGCCGCGCGCTACCCGAGCCAGCTGTCCGGCGGCATGAAGCAGCGCGTCGCGATCGCCCGGGTGCTCGCCAACGACGCCGACATCCTGCTGATGGACGAGCCGTTCGGCGCCCTCGACGCCCTCACCCGCGAGCAGCTGCAGCGCGAGCTCCTGCAGATCGTCGCCCGCACCGGGGTGACGGTCCTGTTCGTCACCCATTCGGTCGAGGAGGCGGTGCTGCTCGGCGACCGCGTCGTGGTGATGAGCGCCGGCCCGGGACGCATCGACAGCGACGTTGCGGTTCAACTGCCGCGCCCGCGTGATGTATCCTCGCCCGAGCTCAATGCGATCCGCCGCGCCGTCACGCTTCGCCTCAAGAGCCACCTGGCGCCGGGCCGCCTCATCGCGGCGGCCGACTGACCCGAAGGCACGACCCATGACGATACAGCCGATCTGGCGCGGAATGAGCCGCGAGGCGCTCGACACCGCCTACAACAACAGCGCCGCGGTCGCCGGCAGCGCCGATCTGGTCCACGGCTGGCGCGAGCGCAGCGCCGCGATCCGCGCCCGGCCCGACGCGCGGCTCGATATCGCCTACGGGCCGGCGCCGCGCATGCGCTTCGACTATTTCCCGTGCGGCCGGGCGGGAGCGCCGGTCTTCGTGTTCATCCATGGCGGGTACTGGCAGCGCAACGAGAAGGAGACGTTCGCGTTCGTCGCCGAGGGGCCGCGGCCGCACGGCATCGACGTCGTCGTGCTCGGCTATACGCTCGCCCCGGACAAGCGGCTGACCGCGATCGTCGCCGAGATCTTCGAGGGGATCGGATTTCTCGCCGCGCACGCCGGCAAGCTCGGCTTCGACGGACGGCGACTGTTCGTCGGCGGCTGGTCGGCGGGCGGGCATCTGACCGCCGCGGTGGCGCACCATCCGGCGTTCCGCGGCGGCATGCCGATCAGCGGCATCTTCGACCTGGAGCCGATCAGGCTCAACTATCTCAACGAGAAAGTCCTGCTCGACGCCGACGAGGTCGAGCGATTGAGTCCGCTGCGACGGATAGCGGCGCCGACGCCGCCGCTGCGCATCGGCGTCGGCGGCGCCGAGCTGCCGGAGCTGGTGCGGCAATCGAGCGACTATGCGAAGGCGCTGCAGGAGCGCGGCCTGCCGGCACGGCTGTCGGTGCTGCCCGGCCTGCATCACTTTTCCATCATGGAGGAGATCGCCCGACCCGACGGCGTGTTGACCCGCGAGCTCGTCGAGCTTATTGCGGCGGACCCGTGACAACCGACGGATGACGACCGATGCGCGCTGATCATCCGCCGCGACTGGCGGCGCTCGTCGCCCTGCTGGTGGCCGCCAGCACCCTGCCGGCGGCGGCCGACCCGCAGCATGCGATCGCGATGCACGGCGAGCCGGCGCTGGCTCCGGGCTTTCCCCACTTCGCCTACGTGAACCCGCAGGCGCCGAAGGGCGGCCGGCTCACCCACGGCATCATCGGCACCTTCGACAGCCTCAATCCGTTCATCGTGAAGGGCCTCGCCATCCCGGAGATCCGCGGCACCGTGATCGAGAGCCTGATGACGCGCGGCTACGACGAGCCGTTCACGCTCTACGGGCTGCTGGCGCAGAGCATCGACACCGACGAGGCGCGCAGCTTCGTCACCTTCACGATCGACCCGCAAGCGAGATTCTCCGACGGCCACCCGGTCACCGCGCAGGACGTGATCTTTTCCTGGCGCCTCCTGCGCGAGCAGGGGCGCCCCAACTTCCTCGCCTACTACGGCAAGGTGGCCGGGGCGGCAGCGCTGGGCGAGCGGGTGGTGCGCTTCGACCTGACCGACGCCCACGACCGCGAGCTGCCGATGATCCTCGGCCTGATGCCGATCCTGCCGCAGCACGCGGTCGATCCGGCGACCTTCGAGCAGACCACATTGACCCCGCCAATCGGCAGCGGACCCTATCGGGTCGGCGAGGTCGCGCCCGGCAGCAGCGTCACGCTGCGGCGCAATCCCGACTACTGGGGGCGTGATCTCGCGGTCAACCGCGGCCAGTGGAATTTCGACGAGATCAGATTCGATTTCTATCGCGAGGCCAACAGCCAGTTCGAGGCATTCAAGACCGGCCTCTACGATCTGCGCCCGGAGACCGATCCGGGACGCTGGGAGACCGGCTACGACATTCCGGCGGCCCGCGACGGCCGCATCGTCAAGGAAGCGTTCGCCAATGGTGCCCCGAAGCCGATGTCGACCTTCGTGCTCAACACGCGAAGGCCGATATTTGCCGACGTGCGGGTGCGCGAGGCGATCCTCGATCTGTTCGACTTCGAGTGGATCAACCACAACTTCTTCTTCGACCTCTACCGGCGCACAACCAGCTATTTCG
>JBEKZK010000496.1:0-4402 GCA_049509935.1 Xanthobacteraceae bacterium
CGACACGACCCATCGCGACCTCGACGGCGCGATTTTGGCCAATTTCGATTCCACCGCCGCGACCGACGAGCCGGACCCGCACGGCACCGGCATGGCGGGCGCGATCGCGTCCCATCTCGAGCTGCTGGGCATCGCCCCGCGCGCGACCCTGCTGGCGGTCCGCGCGTTCACCAAGGGGCCGGCCGGCGGCACCACTTTCCGCATCATCAAGGGCCTGAACTGGGCGGCGGGGCAGAACGCCCGCATCGTCAACATGAGCTTCGCCGGCCCCGCCGACCCGGCGCTCCACGAGGCGCTGGCGGCCGCGCACGATCGCGGCATGGTGCTGGTGGCCGCCGCCGGCAATGCGGGTGCGCGATCGCCCCCGCTCTATCCGGCGGCCGACCCGAATGTGATCGCGGTGACGGCGACCGACAGCGACGACGCGCTGTTCACCGACGCCAACCGCGGCCGGCACATCGCCGTGGCGGCGCCGGGCGTCGACGTCCTGGTGCCGGCGCCGGCCGACGCCTATCAGCTCACCACTGGCACCTCGGTCGCCGCCGCCGAGGTCAGCGGCGTGGCGGCATTGCTGCTGGAGCGCAATCCGGCGCTCAAGCCCGACGAGATCCGCGGGATCCTGATCGCAACGGCCCGGCATCTCGGCGCGCGAGGGCGGAACAGCGACTTCGGCGCCGGCCTCGTCGACCCGCGCGAAGCCGTCGAGATGGCGCCGCGCGGGATGCCGCTGACGCATTAGACAGCCCGAATCGCGGCAGCCGAGCCGCCCTTCCCGGCCGAGATCCAGGAGCGCCTCGACCGGCTCATGCCCGACGGCGTCCCGCCGCTCCGGCTGTTCACCACGCTCGCCCGCGACGCCAGGCTGTTTCAGCGGTTCATGGCGGGCGGACTCATCGACCGCGGACACCTGACACTGCGCCAGCGCGAGATCGTGATCGACCGGATCACAGCCCTGTCCGGATCGGAGTACGAGTGGGGCGTCCATGTCGCGCTGTTCGCCGGGCGCGTCGGGCTCGATGCGGCGCAGACGGCGTCGACCGCCGGCGCCGGGCCGGCCGACCCGGTGTGGAGCGACGAGGAGCGCCTGCTGCTCGACGCCTGCGACCAGTTGCACCACGGCTGCGACATCGACGACCAGGTCTGGCGGGCGCTACGCGAACTGTTCTCCGAGGAAGCGATGCTCGAGATCCTGATGCTGGCGGGCTATTACCGGATGGTCAGCTACCTGACCAACGCCCTGCGGCTGCCGGCGGAGCCGTACGCTGCCCGGTTTCCGCCCACATTGAACCGACGTACCTGCAACCGTCGGTGAGCTGCTAACACCAACGTATGGGCGAGGCCACACTTGCGTTGAATGGCGAGGCGGCGCTTTCAGCATTAGTGGTTGCTGGTGGAGGCGGGCGTTGCAGCTGCCTCGGAGAGAATGCCATGGCCTTCACCATTGATGTCAACGCGAGCAAACACAGCGTCGATGTAGACGGCGACACGCCGCTCTTGTGGGTCTTGCGCGACGTGCTCGGCATGACCGGCACCAAGTTCGGCTGCGGCGTGGCGCTGTGCGGCGCTTGCACCGTGCATATCGACGGCGTCGCCACCCGTTCCTGCATCACCTCGGTCGACAGCGTCGGGAAATCCCGGATCACGACGATCGAGGCGATCGGCGCGACGGACGCAGGCGCCAGGATCCAGAAGGCCTGGCTCGACCGCGAGGTCGTTCAGTGCGGGTACTGCCAGTCGGGCCAGATCATGTCGGCTTCGGCGCTGCTCGCGAGCAACCCGCGTCCCACGGATTCCGACATCGACGATGCGATGTCCGGCAACATTTGTCGCTGTGGGACCTATGTCCGCATTCGCGATGCGATCAAGCACGCCGCGCAATCGAACGGATGAGGAGGCGAACGATGTCCCTCGACCATTTCGCGTCCAGTTCGGGCGAAGCGGATCAACCGGGATCAGCGGACGGTCTCTCCCGGCGCAAGTTTCTGCAGGCCGGAGCAGCTGCCGGCGGCGGCTTGATGTTGAGCCTCAGCCTGCCGTTCGCCAGCCGCAAAGGCGAAGCCGCAGAAGCCGAAGGCTTCGCCCCGAACGCATTCATCCGCATCGGGCTCGATGGTCAGATCGTGCTGACCATGCCCTATGTCGAAATGGGTCAGGGTACCTATACGGCCATCCCGATGCTGATCGCCGAGGAGCTGGAGGTCGATCTCGGCCAGGTGCGGCTGGAGCACGCTCCGCCCGACGCAAAGCTTTACGGCAATCCGGTGCTGGCCGGCGTGCAGGCGACCGGAGGCTCGACCGCGGTACGCGCCGCCTGGGCTCCGATGCGACAGGCCGGGGCGGTGGCGCGAACCATGCTGGTATCGGCGGCGGCTGAACGCTGGAACGTCGATCCGGCGTCTTGCCGGGCACGAGGCGGTGAAGTGCTTCACGCGCCGACCGGCCGAAGGATCAAATACGGCGAGCTGGCCGCCGATGCTGCCCGCCGGCCGGTTCCGGACAACCCGACGCTGAAACGGCCGGAGGAGTTCAAGCTCATCGGCACTCCGGCGAAGCGTCTGGATGCTCCTGCCAAGGTCAACGGGACGGCCGTCTTCGGCATCGACGCTCGGCCGCCGGGCGTGAAGATCGCAACCCTTGCGCAATCGCCCGTGTTCGGCGGCCGCGTGAAGAGCGTGAATGATGCAGCCGCCAAGGCCGTCAAGGGCGTGAGGCAGATCGTGCGGCTCGATGATGCGGTCGCCGTCGTGGCCGACCACATGGGCGCGGCGAAAAAGGGGCTGGCCGCGCTGGTGATCGAATGGGACGACGGTCCGCACGCCGGGCTCAGCACGGACGACGTCGCCGCCGAGCTCGAGAAGGCGACGCTCAAAACCGGGCCGGTTGCCCAGAGCGTCGGCGATGCCGACGCCGCCATGGCAGGCGCCGTCACCAGGGTCGAGGCGATCTACCAGGTTCCGTTTCTCGCGCACGCGACGATGGAGCCGATGAACTGCACCGTCCACGTCCGCAAGGACGGCTGCGAGCTGTGGGTCGGCAGCCAGGTCATCGGACGCGCCCAGGAGGCGGCGGCGAAGGCCGCAGGCCTGCCTGTAGACAAGGTCGTGGCCCACAATCATCTGATCGGCGGCGGGTTCGGCCGGCGGCTGGAGGTCGATGGCGTCACCCGTGCCGTGCAGATCGCGCAGCAGGTCGACGGCCCGGTGAAGGTCGTGTGGACCCGCGAGGAAGACATCCAGCACGACATGTACCGGCCGTATTGGCTCGACCGGATGACGGCCGGTCTCGATCAAAAAGGCATGCCGATCGCCTGGAAGCACCGCTACGCCGGATCCTCGGTCATCGCGCGATGGCTGCCTCCGGCGTTCAACAACGGCCTCGATCCCGACAGCACCGAGGGCGCGATCAATCTCGTCTATGCGCTCCCCAACATGCACGTCGAGT
Source organism: Xanthobacteraceae bacterium (assembly GCA_049509935.1). GTDB lineage: Bacteria > Pseudomonadota > Alphaproteobacteria > Rhizobiales > Xanthobacteraceae > AP-16. The sequence goes on from JBEKZK010000496.1 coordinate 3,442, forward strand.
ACGTGCGGGTGGAGCCGCCCGGCATTCCGACGGCGTTCTGGCGCAGCGTCGGGCCGTCGCACAACGTTTTCGTCACCGAAAGCTTCATCGACGAGCTGGGGGCCGCGGCCAAGCAGGACGCGGTGGCCTATCGGCGAGCTCTCCTCGACCGGGCGCCGCGCGCCAAGGCCGTGCTCGAGCTCGCCGCCGAAAAGGCCGGCTGGGGGCAGCCGTTGCCCGAAAGGGTGGGCCGCGGCGTCGCCGTCCAATTCGTGTTCGCAACCTATGTGGCGCTGGTTGCCGAGGTCGAGGTATCGAACGACGGCGCGGTTCGCGTCAGGCGTGTCGTCTGCGCGGTGGACTGTGGCACCGTGGTCAATCCCGATACCGTACGCGCGCAGATCCAGGGCGCGGTGATCTTCGGCATCACGGCCGCGCTCCATGGAGAGATCACGCTCAAGAACGGCCGTGTCGAGCAGACCAACTTCGACACCTACCAGATGCTCCGCATCAACGAGGCGCCGGCCATCGAGGTTCATATCCTCCCGAGCTCCGAGCCGCCGGGCGGGATGGGCGAGCCCGGGACCTCGGCGATCGTCCCTGCGGTCACCAACGCCGTCTATGCGGCAACCGGGCATCGCGTGCGAAAGCTGCCGATCGGCACCGTGGCGCTGAGGCGACCGGCGTGAGCCCGGAGGACTGACGCTGCGCCGGCGCGCGAAACGCCAGAGGCCGCCGCCGGAACCGTACGCCGCGCCATTCCCGATCTGGAGCTCGGCGGTCAAAAAGCCGCCAATGGAACGGCGCGACGACTTCAATCCGGAGCACGCATTGTATACGTTTTTTTACGCATGTACCATGTTTTGGGGATCGAGGGGGGTGGTGCATGCGTGTTGCGTACCCGAGCGTGCGGGCGACAGCTTTGTTACCGGCTTTCGATTTGGCGGCAGACTGCTGGCGGTGGCTGGTCGTGCTAGCCGCC
>JBEKZK010000497.1:0-4400 GCA_049509935.1 Xanthobacteraceae bacterium
TCGAGCGCGGACAGCTTCATCTCGACAAGCCGATCGCCGACGTGCTGCCGGAGCTCGCCGACAAGCAGGTGCTGGAGGGCTTCGATTCCTCCGGGCAGCCCCGGCTGCGCCCGGCCCGGAGGCCGATCACGCTGCGCCATCTCATCACCCATACGGCGGGGTTCGCCTACGACATCTGGTCGCCGGATCTCATCCGCTACCAGGAGATCAAGGGCATTCCCGGCGTCATCTCCTGCGAGAACCTGGCGCTGACCACGCCCCTGCTGTTCGATCCGGGAGACCGATGGAATTACGGCATCAACATCGACTGGGTCGGCAAGGCGGTGGAGAAGGCGAGCGGGCGCAACCTCGGCGACTATCTGGCCGACAACATCTTCGGCCCGCTCGGCATGCGCGATACGGTGTTCAAGCTGCGGCCCGACCAGCGGACCCGGCTGGTCGGCATGTCGTCGCGCCAGACCGACGGCAAGCTGGAGCCGATGCCGTTCGAGATCCCGCAGGAGCCCGAGTTCCAGATGGGCGGCGGCGGGCTCTACGGCACGGCGGCCGACTACCTGGCGTTCGCCCGCATGTTCCTCAATGATGGCCGCGCCAATGGCACAAGCGTGCTGAAGCCGGACACCGTCAGGATGATGGGCGAGAACCAGATGGGGGATCTCAACGTCGTCAAGCTCGTCACCGCCATCCCGCCCTATTCGAACGACGCGGAGTTCTTTCCCGGCATGGTCAAGAAATGGGGCCTCGGCTTCATGATCAATACCCAACAGGTTCCGGGCGGACGCAGCGCCGGAAGCCTGACCTGGGCCGGGCTCGGCAACACCTATTTCTGGATCGATCCGTCGCGAAAGGTCGCCGGCGTGATCCTCACCCAGCTGGTGCCGTTCGCCGACGGCCATGTGCTCGACCTGTACGGCAGGTTCGAGCGCGCGATCTACGGAGGCCTGGCGTGAACGTCCATCCCCAGCGCAGCCACCGCGTCGACGTCCGTCCGGTCGCCGGCGCCATCGGGGCGGAGATTTCCGGCGTCGACCTGAGCGGCGAGATCGACGACGAGACGATCGCCGCGATCCGCCGCGCCTGGCTCGACCATCAGGTCGTGTTCTTCCGCGACCAGCCGCTGCCGCCCGCGCAGTTTCTCGCGCTGGCCCGGCGCTTCGGCGAGCCGGTCGAGTATCCGTTCATCAAGGGCATCGACGGCTTCCCGCACATCATTCCGGTGGTGAAGCTCGAGCACGAGAAGATGAATTTCGGCGGGCTCTGGCATTCCGACACGGCCTATCTGGAAGCTCCGCCGATGGCGACCATGCTGATCGCGCGCGAGGTGCCGGCCTGCGGCGGAGACACGCTGTTCGCCAACATGTATCTCGCCTACGAGACGCTGTCGGACGGCATGCGACGGATGCTCGACGGCCTCGTTGCGGTCAACAGCTCGGCCAAGGCCGACACCACCCGCACCCGCGAGGATCGGGTGCGCGACAGCGCCCGCGCGGACGCCAGGAAGGAATATGTCTCCGAGCATCCGGTGGTGCGCACCCACCCGGAGACCGGACGCAAGGCGCTCTACGTCAATCTCGGCCATACCGTTGCCTTCAAGGACATGACCGTCGAGGAGAGCGCGCCGCTGCTCAACTATCTCTTTTTGCACCAGACGCGCCCGGAGCTCACCTGCCGCTTCCAGTGGCGGGTCGGCTCGATCGCACTGTGGGACAACCGCTGCGCCCTGCACAATCCGATCAACGACTATCACGGCTTTCGCCGCGTGATGCACCGTGTCACGCTGGCCGGCGACGCGCCGCGCTGAGATCGTGGCCGGGCCTGCCGCCCTGGGCGTGCTATGCTTTCGGCTTGTCGGAGCCGGGGCTGCCCGATAATCATCGGCTGCCGCAGGGGCCCGGCTCGACGTGGTCCGGTTCGATTTGGGCAGCCGAGGGATGAACGATCAGGCTTCGCACGAGGCCTCCGCCGACATCGCGGCGATCCGCGAGGCGGTGCGCGCGCTGTGCGCCGGCTTTCCCGGCGAATACTGGCGCGAGCTCGACCGCACGCGCGGCTACCCGACCCGCTTCGTTCGGGCGCTGACCGAGGCCGGCTTTCTCGCAGCGCTGATCCCCGAGGAGTTCGGCGGCAGCGGGCTCACCATGCGCGCCGCGACCGCGATCATGGAGGAGATCCAGGCCAGCGGCTGCAATGGCGCGGCCTGCCACGCCCAGATGTACATCATGGGCACGGTTCTCCGCCACGGCAGCGCCGCGCAGAAGGCGCGCTGGCTCCCGGGCATCGCCACCGGCGAGCTGCGGCTGCAGGCGTTCGGCGTCACCGAGCCGACCTCCGGCACCGATACGCTGAGCCTGCGCACCACGGCGGTGCGCGATCGCGATCATTACGTGATCAACGGCCAGAAGATCTGGACGTCGCGCGCCGAGCATTCCGACCTGATGCTGCTGCTGGCGCGGACCACGCCGCGCGAGCAGGCGGCAAGTCGCACCGGCGGCCTCTCGGTGCTGCTCGTCGACATGCGCGACGCCAAGGGCCTCACCATCCGTCCGATCCGCACCCTGATGAACCACGCGACCACCGAGGTGTTCTTCGACGATATGGTGGTGCCGGCCGAAAATCTGATCGGCGAGGAGGGCATGGGCTTTCGCTACATCCTCGCCGGCATGAACGCCGAGCGCATCCTGATCGGCGCCGAGTGCATCGGCGACGCCAAGTGGTTCATCGCCAAGGCCGGTGCCTACGCCAAGGAGCGCGTCGTGTTCGGCCGGCCGATCGGCCAGAACCAGGGCGTGCAGTTCCCCATCGCCCGCGCCTACGCGCAGATGCGCGCCGCCGAGCTGATGGTCCACGAGGCGGCGGCGCTCTACCAGGCGGGCCGCGAGTGCGGCGCCGAGGCCAACATGGCGAAGCTGCTGGCGGCCGATGCGTCGTGGGCGGCCGCCGACATGTGCGTGCAGACGTTCGGCGGCTTCGGCTTCGCGGAGGATTTCGACATCGAGCGCAAGATGCGGGAGACCCGGCTCTACCAGGTCGCGCCGATCTCGACCAATCTCATCCTGTCGTACCTGGCCGAGCACACGCTCGGCCTGCCGCGCTCGTACTGATGCGCCCCATGGTCGGGATCCGTGCGCACCACGGCCGGCTCGCGCCGCCGCAGCGCCCGGGCGGCGAACCTCGATGACGCTGCCGCTCGAGGGCCTTCTGGTGGTGGCGCTGGAGCAGGCGGTGGCGGCGCCGACCTGCTCGTGCCGGCTCGCCGACGCCGGCGCGCGCGTCATCAAGATCGAACGCCCCGAGGGCGATTTCGCCCGCTACTACGACGATCTGGTGCACGGCGAGTGCAGCTACTTCGTGTGGCTCAATCGCGGCAAGGAGTCGGTCGTCCTCGATCTCGCCACCGACGGCGACAAGGCCGTGCTCGAGGCGATGCTGGCGCGGGCCGACATCTTCGTTCAGAATCTCAAGCCCGGGGCGCTGGCGAGGCTCGGCTTCGCGGTGCCCCGGTTGCGCCGGGACTATCCGCGGCTGATCACCTGCTCGATCTCCGGCTACGGCGACACCGGGCCGTACGCGCAGCGGAAAGCCTACGATCTGCTGATCCAGGCCGAATCCGGTCTCGCCGCCATCACCGGCGGGCCCGAGGCCCCGGCGCGCGTCGGCGTATCGGTGGTGGACGTCGCGGCCGGGATGAACGCCTACGAGGCGATCCTGGAGGCGCTGATCGGCCGCGGCCGCAGCGGGCTCGGCGCCGACCTCGGCGTCTCGATGTTCGACGCCATGGCGGACTGGATGACGGTTCCGCTGCTGCAGCAGGAAGCCGGCAAGCCGCCGCAGCGCATCGGCCTCGCCCACCCGTCGATCGCGCCCTACGGGGTGTTCCGCTCGCGCGACGGCGCGGCCATCCTGATCTCGATCCAGAGCGATCGCGAATGGCGCGTGCTCGCCGCCGAGGTGCTCGGCGACCCGGCGCTGGCGGCGGATCCCAGCTTCGCCACCAACGTCCGGCGCGTCGAGCAACGCGCCGAGACCGACGCGCGGGTCGCCCGCGTCTTCGCCGCGCTCGACGTCGAGCCGCTGAGCGCCATGCTCGCGGCGGCCGACATCGCGTTTGCCCGGGTGAACGACGTCGCCGGACTGGCGGCCCACCCGCATCTGCGCCGCATCACCGTCGGCAGTCCGACCGGCCCGGTATCGCTGCCGGCGCCGGCCCCGCTCGGCGCCGGGCCATCACGCCGCTACGGCGCGGTTCCGGCGCTCGGCGAGCACACCGACCGGGTGCGGGCGGAGTTCGGCGCGGCGAGGTGATGTTCGGCGCTCTGTGTCTCGGCGGTTTGTTTGGCCGACATCCATGAGACGATTTCGGCGTCCTCCCTCTCCCCAGCGGGGAGAGGGTCGGGGTGAGG
>JBEKZK010000498.1:0-4394 GCA_049509935.1 Xanthobacteraceae bacterium
TGTTGGCGCATGTCCTTGATCGGCGAACCGGGTCCACTTCGCCGGGACATGCGCTGTTGGCGCATGTCCTTGATCGGCGAACCGGGTCCACCCTCGGGTCAAGCCCGAGGGCCGGCTTTCGCCGGGACATGCTGTATGGTGTCCAATGTCGCAGGTTGGCGGGTTCAGGGGGCGTGGACATGCGGTGGAGAGGCTTCGCGATCGCAGCCGTCATCGTCGCCATCATCATGGTGGCAGGGCTGATCCTGCTCGGGCTGTGCGGTGATCTCCTGGTCGACTGGGCGTGGTTTTCCAGCGTCGGCTACCTCGCCGTCTTCCGGACCGTGCTCGCGACCAAGGCGGCCCTGTTCGCCGCCGCCTTCCTGGCGTCGATCGCCGTCCTGTGGCTGAACGGGTGGCTGGCCGTCCGGCTCGCCGACACGCAGGCGCACCGCCCCGGATTCGACTGGCGCTCCGTCAACGTCGGCTCGTTGCCGGAGCTCATCGAGCATCTGCGCTGGCACCTCCCGTGGCGACGCCTGATCGCGACGCTGGCCGCCCTGGCCGCGGCTCTCATCGCGCTGGCGCAGCTCGACGACTGGGACATGGTCCTGCGGTTCCTCCAAGGGGTCTCGTACGGGCAGTCCGACCCGGTGTTCGGACGCGACATCGGATTCTATCTCTTCGTCCTTCCCGCCTGGCTGGCGCTGCGCAACTTCCTGCTGGTGACGCTGTTCGCGAGCCTGGTGCTGGCAGGAGCGGTGTACTGGGCCCATGGCGACATCGACATGGACCGGCGGCCGCGCCTGTCGCCGGTGGTCGTCGCCCATGGCTCCGCCCTGCTCGGGCTGTTCTTCGTCGTCAAGGCGGGATCGTACTGGCTCGACCGCTATCTGCTGCTGTACGGCGACAACGGCGTGGTGATCGGGGCCGGCTATACCGATCTCCACGTCGCGCTGCCGGTGCTGTGGGTGCTGATGGGTCTTGCGGCCGTCGCCGCCGTCATGTGCTGGGCGAACTGGAGCGTGCGCACCTGGCGGCTTCCCGCCGCCGCCGCGACGCTGGTCTTCGCGTCGTCATTCGTGCTGTCCGAGGTCGTCCCGGCGGTGTTCCAGCGCGTCGTCGTCAAGCCGAGCGAGCTGGCGCTGGAGAAGCCCTTCATCCAGCGCAACATCGCGCTGACCCAGGAGGCTTATCATCTGCAGCAGATCACGGCCGAGCCGTTCCCGGTGGAGCAGGGCCTCACCTCCAAGGGTCTCGAGGCCAATCGCGCCACCATCGACAACATCCGGCTGTGGGACCCCGGGCCGTTGATGGACACCTACCGCCAGATGCAGGAGATCAGGACCTATTACCGTTTTCACGACGTCGATATCGACCGCTATCGGCTCGACAGCGGCTACCGGGCGGTGACCGTGTCGGCGCGCGAGCTCGAGCCGAAGCTGCTGCCGCCGAACGCCCAGACCTGGGTCAACCGGCACCTGCTGTTCACCCACGGATTCGGCGCGGTCATGAGCCCGGTCACGCGCAAGAGCGCCGAGGGGCTGCCGGAGTTCTATCTGCAGAACATTCCGCCGGTCGCCACCGGCGGCCCGCCGATCACCCAGCCGCGCCTCTACTTCGGCGAGCGCAGCGACGACTACGTCGTCGTCAAGGGCAGCACGCCCGAGTTCGACTATCCGAACGGCAAGGACAACGTCTACGAAAACTACCGCGGCCGCGACGGCATCACCTTCGGCGGACTGCCGCGCCGCATGCTGTTCGCTTGGTATTTTGCCGACTTCAACATCCTGCTCAGCAGCTATGTCGGCCCCGAGAGCCGGATCATGTTCCGTCGCAACATCCGCGAACGGGTGCGCACCATCGCGCCGTTTCTGACCCTGGACAACGACCCCTACCTGGTGATCAGCGACGGACGGTTGTTCTGGATCCAGGACGCCTACACGACGAGCAGCTGGTTCCCCTACTCCGCGCCGGTTCGCAATCGGGGTCTCAACTATATCCGCAACTCCGTCAAGGTGGTCGTCGACGCCTACGAGGGGACCGTCGACTTGTACCTGGCGGATCCCGCCGACCCGATCGCCGGAACCTGGCAGCGCATTTTTCCGCAGCTGTTCAAGCCGCTCGACGCCATGCCGGCGGACCTGCAGAGGCACATCCGCTATCCGGAGGATCTGTTCCACGTCCAGGCGCAGATGTACCGCGCCTATCACATGGACAGCGCCGAGGTATTCTACAATCGCGAGGACCTCTGGCAGTTTCCCCGGCAGCCGGAAGACGCGAGCGCCACCATGGCGCCGTACTACATCATCATGCGCCTGCCGGGCGAGGCGCAGGCCGAATTCTTCCTGATGCTTCCCATGGTGCCGAGCCAGCGCGAGAACATGATCGCCTGGCTCGCGGCGCGCTGCGATCCGCCCAACTACGGCAAGCTGATCGTCTACGAGTTTCCCAAGGACAAGCTGGTCTACGGACCGTTCCAGATCGAGGCGCTGATCAACCAGAGCACCGGGATCTCGCAGCAGCTGTCGCTGTGGAATCAGCTCGGCTCGCGCGTCATCCGCGGGCATCTGATCGTCATCCCGATCGACAATACGATCCTCTACGTGTCGCCGCTCTACCTGCGCGCCGAGAGCGGCCAGCTGCCGGAGCTCAAGCGGGTGATCGCCGCCTACGGCGACCGCGTGGCGATGGAGGAGACGCTCGCCGAGGCGCTGGCGGCCCTGTTCGGGCAGCCGGCCGCGGCGGCGCCGGCGCCCGGCGTCGCCGCCCATCCGCCGCCACCGGGCGCCGCCGCCGGCGACCACGCGCGGCTGGCGCTCGAGCACTACGAGCGGGCGCTGCAGCAGCTCAAGACCGGGGACTGGAGCGGCTTCGGCACCGAGCTCGACAAGATGCGATCCGACCTCGAGGCGCTGCGCTCGGGCAAACCTTAGCACCGCAAGATCGGATCGAACGCGGGTTCAACAAACACAGCCGGCTCCCTCTCCCCGTTTGGGGAGAGGGATGGGGTGAGGGGGTTACCGGCGTACTGATAGCGCCGCAGCCCCCTCACCCCCACCCTCTCCCCGCTGGGGAGAGGGAGTTCCGCCGAATTTGTTGCACGGATGTCAGCTGAACACGGCGGCCGACGACCGCGTCACTGCACGGCCTCGCCGTGCAGCGTGACGTCGAGACCCTCGAGCTCGATCTGCGAGCTCACGCGCAGCCCGATGGTGACGTCGATGATCTTGAGGATGACCAGCGACACCACCACGTCGTAGGCGATGACGATGAGCACACCCTTGATCTGGTTGACGAACTGGCCGGGATTGCCCTCCAGCAGGCCGGCCGTGCCGCCGTACTGCTGGACCGCGAAGATGCCGGTCAGGAGGGCGCCGACGGCGCCGCCGACCGCGTGCACGCCGAACGCATCGAGCGCATCGTCGTAGCCGAGCGCCGACTTGATCCACGTCACCGCGACGTAGCAGATGACACCGGCGGCGATGCCGATGACGATCGATCCGACCGGGCCGACGAAGCCCGAGGCCGGCGTGATGGCCACCAGACCGGCCACCGCCCCGGAGCAGATGCCGATCAAGGTCGGCTTGGCGCGGTGCGCCCACTCCACCAGCATCCAGGTGAAGCCCGCCACCGCGGTGGCGATCTGGGTGACCGTCATCGCCATGCCGGCCTGCACCCCGGCGCTGACCGCCGAGCCGGCATTGAACCCGAACCAGCCGACCCACAGCAGCGAGGCGCCGATGAAGGTCAGCACCACGTTGTGGGCGGGCGCCGTGTCCTTGCGCTTGCCGAGCATGATGGCACACATCAGGCCGGCAACGCCGGAATTGATGTGCACCACGGTGCCGCCGGCGAAATCGAGCACCTTGAACCAGCCGGCGAACTCGCCCTTGTCGTCGGTGTTGGCGGAGCTGAAATAGCCGTCCGGCCCCCACATCCAGTGCGCGATCGGGCTGTAGACGAAGATCGCCCAGAGGCCGATGAACCACAGCATCGCGGAGAACTTCATGCGCTCGGCGAAGGCGCCGGCGATCAGCGCCGGCGTGATGATCGCGAAGGTGAGCTGGAAGCACAGATAGACGGTTTCCGGGATGGTCGGCGCCAGCGAGTTGGGATTGCCGACGTTCTTGGCCATGTCGCTGACGATGCCCTGCAGGAATGCCCGGCTGAAGCCGCCGATGAACGGCGTCCCCGGCGTGAACGCCAGGCTGTAGGTCACCACCGCCCACAGGATGGTGATCAGACAGGTGATCGCGAAGCTCGTCATCACGGTGTCGGCGACGTTCTTCTTGCGCACCATGCCGCCGTAGAACAGGCCGAGGCCGGGCACGGTCATCATCAGCACCAGCGCCACCGAGGTGAGCATCCAGGCGGTGTCGCCGGAATTGGGGGTGCAGGGAACCGTCACGCCC
>JBEKZK010000499.1:0-4388 GCA_049509935.1 Xanthobacteraceae bacterium
TGCCGAGCCTGATCGGCGTCGTGATCGTGACGTTTCTGCTCACCCGCGCGCTGCCGGGGGATCCGGCGGCGTATTTTGCCGGCCCGGCCGCCACCAAGGAGGCGATCGAGCAGATCCGGGTGCGCCTCGGCCTCGACAAGTCGCTGGCGCAGCAATTCGTCCTCTATGTCGGCGACCTCGCGCGAGGCGATCTCGGCGTCTCGCTCACCACCGGCCAGTCGGTGGTGAGCGAGATCGAGACCCGGTTGCCGGCGTCCGCGGAGCTGACCCTGCTCGGTCTCGTCGTGTCGATGGCCATCGCGATCCCGCTGGGAATCCTTGCCGCCACCCGACCCGGCTCGCTGGTCGATCATGCGTGCCGGGTCGTCGCCACCGCCGGGGTGTCGCTGCCGGTGTTCTTCACCGGGCTGATCCTGGTCTACGTGTTCTACTATCTGCTCGGCTGGGCGCCGGCGCCGCTCGGCCGGCTCGACGTGTTCTTCAGCGCGCCGCCGCAGGTCACCGGGTTCTATCTGATCGACAGCCTGATCGCCGGCGACGGCGGGGTGTTCCTGGCGAGTCTGAGCCAGCTCTTCCTGCCGGCGCTCACCCTCGGCATCTTCTCGCTGGCGCCGATCGCCCGGATGACCCGGGCCTCCATGCTCGCGGTGCTGTCGTCCGACTTCGTGCGCACCGCGCGCGCCAGCGGGCTGAGCCCGACCACCGTCATCGTCACCTACGCGTTTCGCAACGCCATGCTGCCGGTCATCACCACGCTCGGCATGGTGTTCTCGTTCCTGCTCGGCGCCAATGTGCTGGTCGAGAAGGTGTTCGCCTGGCCGGGGATCGGCTCCTATGCGGTCGAGGCGCTGATCGCCTCGGACTTTGCGCCGGTCCAGGGCTTCGTGCTGACCATGGCGGTGCTCTATGTCGCGCTCAATTTGCTGATCGACGTGCTCTACGGCCTGATCGACCCGCGCGTGAGGCTCGAATCGTGATCGCGACGCTGCGGCACGCCCGCTACGTGGTCGGCGAGAACCCGGTCACCGGGCTCGCCTTCGCGCTGTTCGTGCTGATCGTGGTGGCGGCGGTTCTCGGTCCCGCCCTGGTGCCGATCGATCCGCTGGCGAGCGACACCGTGGCGGCGCTGAAGCCACCGTCGGCGGCGCACTGGTTCGGCACCGACCAGCTCGGCCGCGACATCTTCAGCCGGGTCATCGTCGCGACCCGGCTCGATTTCACCATCGCGGTCGCCTCGGTGGTGCTGGTGTTCGCGGTCGGCGGGTTCGCCGGCATCGCCGCCGGATTCTTCGGCGGCTGGCTCGATCGCGTGATCGGCCGCATCGCCGACACCATCATGGCGTTTCCGCTGTTCGTGCTCGCCATGGGCATCGTGGCGGCGCTCGGCAACACCGTGACCAATATCGTGATCGCCACCGCGATCGTGAACTTCCCGCTGTACGTCCGGGTCGCCCGTGCCGAGGCCAACGTGCGTCGGGACGCCGGCTTCGTCGAGGCGGCGCGGCTCTCCGGCAACGGCGACCTGCGCATCGTCGGCTTCCAGGTCCTGCCCAACGTGTTTCCCATCATGGTGGTGCAGATGTCTCTCACCATGGGGTACGCGATCCTCAACGCGGCGGGCCTGTCGTTCATCGGGCTCGGCGTCAGGCCGCCGACGCCCGAATGGGGGATCATGGTGGCGGAAGGCTCCGGCTTCATGGTGTCCGGCGAATGGTGGATCGCGTTCTTTCCCGGCGCCGCGCTGATGATCGCGGTGTTCTGCTTCAACCTGCTGGGCGACGGCTTGCGCGACATCGTCGATCCGCGGAGGCGCACGTGACCGTCCCGGCGCTCGCGGTGGAGAATCTCTCGGTCGAGTTCCGCACCCGCTCCGGCGTCGTGCGCGCCCTGGAGAACGTCAGCTTCGCGGTCGACAAGGGCGAGACGGTGGCGCTGGTCGGCGAGTCCGGATCCGGCAAATCGGTCACCGCCTATGCGGTGATGGGCATTCTCGACGCGGCCGGCCGCGCCACCGCCGGGCGTGCCATGCTCGGCGGACTGGACTTGCTGGCGGCGACGCCGCAGCAGCTTGCCGACGTTCGCGGACGCGAGATCTCGATGATCTTCCAGAACCCGCGCACCGCGCTCAACCCGATCCGGGCGGTCGGCCGGCAGATCGCCGACGTGCTGATCCGCCACGGCAACGTGACCCGCGCCGATGCGCCGGAGCGTGCCGTCGATCTCCTGCGCACGGTCGGCATCACCGATCCGGCGCGGCGCGCCAAGGCCTATCCGTTCGAGATGTCCGGCGGCATGTGCCAGCGCGTGATGATCGCCATCGCGCTCGCCGCCCGTCCGTCGCTGCTGATCGCCGACGAGCCGACCACCGGCCTCGACGTCACCACGCAGGCGGTGATCATGGACCTGATCAACGAGCTGGCCGCCGAGATCGGCATGGCCACCATCTTCATCACCCATGATCTGGCGCTGGCCGGCCAGCGCGCCCGCCGCATCGTCGTGATGCATGCCGGCCACGTGGTCGAGAACGCCCCCACCCGCGAGCTGTTTCGCCACCCCCGGCACCCCTATACGGCGGAGCTGATCGCCGCGACGCCGGATTCGGCCGCCAGCCTCGACGATCTCGCCTCCGTTCCCGGCACCCTGCCCGACCTGCGCCGCGCCGATCTGCCGCCCTGCCGGTACGCGGAGCGCTGCCCGCGGCGGAACGAAACCTGCGACCAGCCGCTGCCGACGGCGGTGCTCGGCAGCCCGCACATCGTCGCCTGCTGGAACCCGCTGCCATGACGGTGCTCCTCGACATCGCCGAGCTGACCAAGCGGTTCCCGGTCGGCAAGGCGGCCGGGGCCCTCGGCCGGCTCGGGCTGCGCCGGGGGGGTGGGCCCGAGCACCTGCCGCACGTCTACGCGGTCGACGACGTGTCGTTTTCGATCGCCAAGGGAGAGACCGTCGGGTTGGTCGGCGAGTCCGGCTGCGGCAAGTCGACCCTGGTGCGGGTGCTGACGCGGCTCCTCGACCCGACCTCGGGCATCATCCGGCTGGGCCCCCGCGAGCTGTCGCTGACCGCGGCGCGCCGCTTCGCCCACGATCCCGACCGCGTCCGCATCCAGATGGTGTTCCAGGATGCCGGCGACAGCATCAATCCGCGCTTCACCGCGTTCGACGCCATCGCCGATCCGCTGCGTCAGCTCAAGCGCCTGCGCGGCAAGGCGCTCGCCGCCAAGGTCGAATGGGCGGCCGAGCAGTGCGGCCTGCCGCTGCCATTGCTGAGCCGCTATCCGCATCAGCTCTCCGGCGGCCAGCGTGCCCGCGTCGGCATCGCCCGGGCGGTCGGCGTCGAGCCCGACCTGCTGGTGCTCGACGAGCCGACGGCGGCGCTCGACGTCTCGGTCCAGGTGGTCATCCTGCAGCTGCTGCGCCGGCTCAAGACCGAGCTCGGCATGAGCTATCTGTTCGTGTCGCATGACTTGAGCGTCGTGCGCCTGCTGTGCGACCGCGTGCTGGTGATGTATCTCGGCAGGATCGTCGAATCCGGCCCCGCGCGGGCGGTGTTCGATTCCCCGCTGCACCCCTACACCCAGGCCCTGGTGGCGGCGGTGCCGCGGCTCGAGGACGACGGCCGCGGCCGGCTGCGGTTGACCGGCGAGCCGCGCAGCCCGATCGATCCCGATCCCGAGGTGTGCCGGTTCTACGGGCGTTGCCCCCGGGGGGCGGATGCCTGTAAAGCAAGCATGCCGGTCTTGCGAAAGCTCGGCGCCGACCACGAGGTGGCCTGCCACTTCGCCTGATCCATTCGCACCGAGGCAGCATGACGACGCCGGATCCGCTGGATGATTTCATCGACGCCGCGGCGCGTGCGCTCGGCCTGCCGATCGAGCCGGCGTGGAAGCCGGCGATCCGCGCCAACCTCGAGGTGACGCTGCGGCTCGCCGCGCTGGTGAGCGCCTTCGCGCTGCCGGACGAGGCCGAGCCGGCGCCGGTGTTTGCGGCGTGAACGTCGTGGGCGGCTCCACGATGGACACCGCCTGGGCATCGGCGGTCGAGATCGCCGCCGCGGTGTCATCCGGGGATATGACGGCGTCGACGGTCATCGACTCAGCGCTCGCTCGCATCGCGGCGGGCGACCAGGCGATCAACGCGTTCACCGCGGTCACCGCGGAGCGCGCGCGCACCGCGGCGGCGGCGATCGATGCGGCGCGGGCCGCTGGTCGGCCGCTCGGGCCGCTCGCAGGGGTGCCGTTTGCCGTCAAGAACCTGTTCGATGTCGCCGGGCTGCCGACGCTCGCCGGCTCGAGCATCAATCGCGACCGGCCGGCGGCGACGCGGGATGCGACTCTGGTGGAGCGGCTCGAGGCGGCCGGCGCCGTGCTGGTCGGCGCCCTCAACATGGG